>NZ_RZSV01000100.1:0-19999 GCF_004023205.1 Mesorhizobium sp. M1A.F.Ca.IN.020.03.2.1
TTGGACAAGAGAAAGCTGGAACCATGTGTCTCTTTCAAAAACCGCCGGAACTGAAGCCATTGCCGCCGGCGCCGACTATGCAGGACAAGGACGTGCAGGCGCGGGAAGCGGCGCTCAGGGCTGAGCTCGAGCAGCGCCAGGGCACGCTCACCACGGTCAAGACGGATCTGGCGCCAAGCGACGTTGCCGGCCGGCGCCGCGTGCTGCTCGGAGTCTGACGCCATGACAGCGATGAAACGCAGTTTCCGCCGCCGCGTGCTCGATTGGTGGTATTGGCGACGGCATGCGCGGTTGGTGAAGCGGCGATCCCACTGATCAACATCGGCGCCTTTCCCTTCTCTTGCGATTTCCAACACTTAGCTTCGCTAAGATGTTGAAATCGCTTTCTCCCCCACAAGGGGGAGAAAAGGCGCCGCGCTGTCCTCGACGCTAGTTGCCAACGCTTAAGATCTACGGGAGCGCTGATGCGGCGCGCTATCTTCCCGCTTGTGGGGGGAGAAAGCATTTTCCTGCATTTGCGAGCGGGCTTGTCCCCGAGCAAGTGCTTGGAAAATGCCACAGAGTGGATTTCGTAGGGCGTCACCCGATCACCCCTTCTTCGCGAACGCCCAGACCATCACCGGATACTCCTCGTCGTTGCTCAGGTCCCGCCACAGCCCGTACGCCCGAACCGGGCCGCCAATATGGGCCCTGGCGCAGGCCTTGTTGCCCCAGCCGAAGGCCTGCACGTCGTCTTCGGCGAAGCCGCCTTCGACCATCAGCTGCTTGAGCCCCGCGGGCGTCCAGCGACTGTAGTCGTGCGGGCGCGCATGCACGCGAAACAGGAAGGGCGTGGCCACCATCGCCCAGCCGCCGGGCCTCACCATGGCGTGGATGTTGGCGGCCGCCGCCAGCGGGCGCTGCACATGCTCCAGCACCTGGTCGGCAATGACGATGGAGTATTGCTCGTCCGTGCGATCCTTGCAGATGTCGAAGTCGGGGAAATCGAGTGACCGGTAGTCCGGGCACATCGCCCGCCAGTAGCGGTTCCAGCCCGGCGAGATCTCGATCACGTCGCGCGACTTGCGGTTGGCCGCCTCGAGGAAGGTCGTGAAGGCCTCGATCTGGCGGATGCGCAGCCAGTTGCGGCTGTCGTAACCGATCAGCCGCTTCACTGCTTGTTTGCTTCGGGTTTTCAGCGCGCCGGCAAGGCTCATTCTCGACCTCCCTCGTGCCCGCCGCGGATGGGTGTGTAGCACCCAGAAGTGCGCAAAAGATGACATGAAGAGGGTAATCTCCCCCCGTGTGGGGGAGATGCCCGGCAGGGCAGAGGGGGGCGCTGTCCCGCCGGCTTCTCCATCGTTTCGCTTACCAGTTTCCCGGCCAGGTGTTCTGGCTGACTTCATCGAGAGGTGGCGCTCTACGGCGCCCCCCTCTGTCCTGCCGGACATCTCTCCCACGAGGGGGGAGATTGGCAGCTCCGGCCGCTCCGCCAAACAAGCGAGATCCCCATGACCGATTCCCGCGCCCGCGATATCCTGTCGCGACAGGCCGAACTCGAGACCGAACGCGCCGCCTATGAGCCCGTCTGGGAAGCAGTGGCGGAGTTCTGCGATCCCGATGCGCCCGACATATGGACCGGCCGCCGCACCAGCCGCGGCGAAAGCCAGGCCGAACGGCAGGAGCGGCGCGGCTCTCGCGTCTACGCCAACACCATCAACTCCGCCGCCAACCGGCTCGCCGCCGGGCTGGAAAGCCTAATCATCCCGCAGTCGGAGAAGTGGCACGGGCTGACCACCGCCGAGATGGACGATGAGGAGACGGACGAGGAGAAGGAGTGGGCGGAAGCCTTGCGCGATTTCCTGTTCGCGCTGCGCTATTCGGCCAACTCCAACTTCGTGCCGGCGACGCAGGCCTGCCTCAGGAATGTCGTGCGCTACGGCCCGGCCTATCTCTATGCCGAGGAAGGCTTCGGCGGCACGCTGATCCGCTATGCCTCCATTCCCGTGGTCGAGGGTTATCTCAGCCGAAACCGCTGGGGCCAGGTCGACACCTTTCATCGCCGCTACGAGCGCACGGCGCGCCAGGCGGCGCAGCTGCTCGGCTACGAGAAACTGCCCGCGCGCATCAAGGCTCTGGTCGACGACCCCGCCAAATGCGAGGAGAAGGTCTCGCTGATCCAGTGCGTTCAGCCGCGCGACGAGCGGCGCATGTATCGCTCCGGCGGCTCCTACCAATATCTCGACGCGGCGTTTGCCTCCTACCACGTGATCGAGGACGAGGAGGAGATCGTGCGCGAGTCGGGCTTCCGCACCTTCCCGGTCTCGACCTTCAACTGGCGCCGCTACGAGGGCGACGCCTACGGCATCTCGCCGGCCATCGAGGCGCTGACCACGGTGCGCGAGGAAAACGCGGTGCGCCGCTCCGGGCTTCGCGCTCTGCAGCAGATCACCGATCCGCCGACGGCGTCCAAGGCCAGGCTCGACTATGTGCCGGTGCTCAATCCCGGCGAAAATTATCCGGGCCTGATCGACGACAATGGACGACCGCTGATCCAGCCGATCGCGACCGGCCAGAACCCAAGCTATGCCTTCGACTATGCGGCGAGCCGCGCGGAGGAAATCCGCGACATGATGTTCGTCAACCTGTTCCAGACGCTGGTGCAGAACCCGCAGATGACCGCCACCGAGGCGCTGATCCGCCAGGAAGAGAAGGGCGCGCTGCTCGGGCCGTCGGGTTCGATCATCCAGGCCGGCTTTGCCGCAAATCTCGACCGCGAGCTTTCGATCCTGGAAGACAAGGGCCTCTATGACGAGGACAGCCGCTTCGCGCCGCCGGAGAGTCTTGCCGGCAAGACGGTGCGGCCGACCTTCACCGGCCCGCTCGACGTGCTGCGCCGCTCAGCCGAAGCCCGCGACACCATTCAGGTGGTGACGACCGCCATGCAGATGGCGCAGTTCGATCCCGGCATTATGGACAATATCGACGGCGACGAGGCGCTCCGCGTCGTGCAGAGCGCCGGCCGCAGCCCGCAGCGCATCTTTCGACGCAAGGACGAGGTCGAGGGCCTGCGTGGAGCCAGGGCGCAAGCGCAACAAGCGCAGGCCGGCATGGCCGCGATCGCCACCGCCGGCAAGGTGGCGAAGGACGCCGTTCCGGCGGCAGTGCAAGCGCGCGACAGCGGCCTGCTCGACAGCCTGCAGGCGATGATGCAGGGCGGCCAAGGCGGCGCGGCTGCCGGTGGCGCGGCTGGTGCTCCTGCCGCTGCTCAAGGCGCGATGCCTGCCGGCGCCGCCAATGGTGGCGCATGAGCCGCAAACGCTTTGCCCGCCCATCCGACGCCGGCGGCCCCTTGGCCGCGCGCGAGGCGCTGACCAAAGCCTATCGCCGCGCCTTTTCCGGCGAGGACGGCGAGATGGTGCTCGCCGACCTCACCGCCACCACCGGCTATTATCGCCGCCCGTCCTACGGCGACTGGCTGGCGCGCACCAAGACGCCCGAGGGCTTCGAACTGCACAGCGCGCTGAGCAACGCGCGCGCCGAAGTGGTGCAGCACATCATGGGTTTTCTGACGCTGGAAGATGGCGAGCTCGCCGCACTCGAAAAGGCGGCGCGGGCCGAGGAGAGATGAGGCGCTGAAACTGCCAATCTCCCCCACGAGGGGGGAGATCAGCAGCTTCGCTCCCACCGCCAATTCTGCAGCGTTGGTGATTGGCGAAAGCATGCATGCAGCCAATCTCCCTCCTTGCGGGGGAGATGTCCGGCAGGACCGAGGGGGGCGTGCCCCACCGGCCGTGCCGTGATCTGCCACGCCGCGGTCGCGTCAACGCCAGCCCAGTCGCACGAACCACGTCGCGATCCCTCCGCCATCCGAGCTCCACCCGAAACTCACCACCCGCACCGCCGAACCGGCCGCCGTCCCTGGCGGCCCGTCGCCGCGCGCACTCCCTTCAAAACCGCCGGGCAGGAAACAGCCAATGGTCCACATCATCCCTCTTTTTGTAGGCGAGCGCCGGCTCGATACCGGCAACGCGGTGCAATATCCGGGCTCTTCGCCTGTGGGCGAAGCGATGCAGCAATTCGGCGACCGATGGCAGGCCGCCGCCGAGCGCTACGAGCAGCGCAAGGCGCAACAGCAGGCCTTCGACACCGAGATCGCCGCGCGCCGGCTGAACGGCGAACTCGCCAAGGCCGAGGCCGATGCGGTGGCCAATGCGCCCGCCGACGGCGCCGGCCTGCACGAAGCCATGTATGGCCAGGTCGATCCGTACACCGGCCAGGTGGTGAAGACCGGCCTGTTCGACACGCTGTTCGGCAATTTCCTGAAACAGGTGCCGCCCGAGCTGCGCGCCAGCATTGCCAGCCGCAAGGAAGCGCTGCGCGAGGCGGGCTCCCACCGAATGGCGCTGCAGCAAAATCAGCGCCGCAAGCAATATGAGCAGGATCAGGCGGCGGAGGTTCACTCCGCCGAGCTCAACAACATCGCGCGGAGCGACCCGAACGATACCGCCGCTTTCGATGCCTCGCGCCAGCGCGGCCTCGATCTCATCGCTAAGATGGATCTCGATCCGCAGATCAGGCTGCAGGCCGAAGCCGCCTGGCGCGCCAGCACGGCGAAGCAGCGGATGCAGGCGCTCATCGCGCAAGACCCGCGCCGCGCCGCCGAGATGCTCAGCGCGGGGAAGGTCGCGAGTGACGGCATGGGCGAGACGGTGCGTTCGCAGCTTGCTGGCGGTGCTCGGAACGAAACAACGGAAGCAAACAGCCAAAAAACGCCGGATGAAATGGTCGCACAGGCGTTCGGCGAACGGCCGTCGCGGAATGACCCAGCAACCATTCCTCTCGACGCCGTCACCTACCTGAAGCCGGGCGACATCGGCGCGCTGAAGGCTCAGGCGAACAACGCCACCGCGGCTCAGATGGTCAGAGCGAATGCGAGGGTCATGCTTGCCGAGCAGAACGCCCCGGCGGTCATCGCCATCACCGGCAGATACCCCGAGGAAGAGCCGACCGAGCAGGACTTCGTCAAGGTCTACGGCGCCGACCTGGGGCCAGAACGTTTCGAACAATTCCGGATCAAAGCCGGTGTCGCCAAAGCCTACTCCGACATGCATGCGGCGCCGAACCAGGCGATCCATGCAGAGCTTCGCGATTCCGAACCTGGACCAAGCGGTTCGCCGGAACAGCGCAAACGCTACGAGATAAAGGCCGGCGCCGCCCAGCTGATCATGGCCGCCCGCGAAGCCGATCCTGTCGCTTACGTCAGTCAATTGTTTCGCGGCGACGCTCCGGACTGGAGCAAGGTCAAGACGCCTGAGGAATTTCAGGCGGCCGTCAACTGGGCCAGGGCTGCCCAGCAGCATCTGGGTTTCAGCACAGTATTGGCCGTTCCGCAGGAATTCTCGGACAGCCTTGGCGCCACATATGTCGATGACAGCGTGCCGCTGCAGCAGCGCAACATCGAACTGAGCGACATTCTGAAGGCGGTGCGCGACCCCGAGGCGCGCGTCGCATTGGCCGGACAGGTTTTCCAATCCGCTCTGGCTCGCCTCCGCCAAAACGCGGCGGATGATCCGAAGATCACGCCGGCGGAACTGGAAGCCCAGGCAAAGAACCTCCAGTCCGATCTGATCAACATGGCTGCTCATCCGGCACGCGCGCGGTTCGACGCCGGCCCATGGTGGCAAAAGCCGTTCGCCGCCACGAACGACGTCGTCAGGCTGATGGCCAACGGCGCAACTTTCGAACAGGCCGACAAGTTCGCTGCCGGGATGAACTGGCTTTTCTCCGACAAGAGCTATGACGAGCTGCTGGCGGCCGAGCAAGCCGAAACCGAAAACGCCGAGGACCGTGCCGGATCGGCTGCCATAGGCGCAAACCTGCTCGGCGCTTTCGTCACCGGCCATGGTCTTCAGAGCGCCGGCCTTACCTTCACCGGAAGATTCGGAGCTGAGGCTCTCAAGGGCGTGCCGGGCCTGTTCGCGCGAAGCGCGACCGCAGCCGCCGACGGCGCCATGCTCAGTGGCGTCGACGCCGCGCTCAACGGGCGGGACATCGTGCGGGAAATGGGCTCCGGCGCGATTTTGGGTGCCGGTGGAAATGCGCTCGCCGAGGGGATTAGTGCTGTCGGCAGCCGGGTCGTGGCAAGGCTCACTGGTGGCCAAACCGAGGTCCCGTCCAATGCAGCGCTGGAGGCCCCGGCTCCTTCAGCTTCCGAGAGCATCACAGCGCCTCCAGAGGTCGAGGCCGGAGGTACTATCGCCGGCGTCGATGAATCTACTGCCGGCCACGATCTCCATCTCTACTACATGCCTGAATGGGATGCCGCGCAACGGGCTGCGGCGGATCTCAAAGTTAAGATATTGACCGAAGCCGACACTGTGGTTAGCCGTGCTGTGCGGCTGTTTGGATCGGCGCGGAGGAGGTTTATAGCCGCTGGCAACGAGGTTCTTGCCGGCAGCCATGTGGACCACCGAGTCGATTTGCAGCTTGGAGGTTCAGATACAATCGACAATATGGCTCTGCTTGACGCCAGCGTTAACACAAGTCTCGGGTCTCAAATCAATAACTTGATTAAGAATCTGCCAAAGGGAACTAAAATCAACAAGGTAACTATTGGAGATCGTGATGTTCGAGATATTCCAAAAAAACTTCGAGGTAGATAGCAGGGTCCCGGCGGATTCTGGTAATTCTTCGCTGGAAACAAAGGTGGCCGGGCTGAATGAGTTGCTCGCGACCTTCGGCGGCGCGACGTTCCGTCATGGCTTGTATCGAATAATGCGGGCGCAGGACGTCGCGCGATGGAACGCAAGAGTATTGTTGGGCTTCCCCGAATTCTCCGGTCGAATAACTTGCTTTGGCTATGACTGGCAAGGCTCGGCCTTTGCGGTCGACACCGGAAGGCTTGAGCAGGGCGAGCCAGGCGTTTTGATGTTCGAACCGCATACGGCGGAAGCTTTGCAGATACCGTCCAATATCAAGACTTTCCACGACGTCGAGCTCGTGGAGGAGGACGGTGCCGCCTTGGTCCCCGACGGATACGCAGCATGGCGTGAGAGCGGTGGGGCCGAACCGAATTACCAACAATGCGTAGGTTACAAGAAACCGCTGTTTCTAGGAGGTGAGGACACGATCGACAATTTCGAGTTGTCGGACTTGGATGTCTATTGGCACATCATGGGCCAAATCATCGCCAAGGTGAAGGGACTGCCGCCCGGAACACCAGTGCGCGTGTAGGCTTGAACCCCGGGGGTGGCATGGACGAGGCACCAAGCGCAACCCACCAGCAGACCGTGATAGATCACACATAATCATGTTCACCCACAAACCGTGAGGTTGCGTACAACTAAAAATGCAGGTACGGTGACTGAATGCAAGCGAGAGTTGCTAAGGGCGTAAAATCTGAATAGGCAGAAGAAAGGTATTCGCTGGCCTCTTAGAACTTTCGAAGCTATCCGCACTTGGACAAAGGGGGATTATATGGGTGCAGGGTCTGCCGCCATGCTGCTCGGGGCGCTCGTTCCGACGTTTTTGCTGAGCCGATTATTGCTATGGGTTACAAAGAGTTGGAACGGTGGCGTGCTGCGCCTGTTGCTGGTGCATATCATTTGCGGCGCGCTCGCCCTTGTCGCCTCTGCTTACGGCTACTCGCATAACGGGGCGCCGGATTGGTCCCACAGCTCCGTCTATATGGTTGCTCAGTTGATCTGGCTGATTGTGGATTTTGTTCGCGGCCGCCGCAGGCAAAGCCAGCCTGCGAGCTGATGGCCCTTAGATTCGCCTTCGCTTCGCCGTTTCAGCGCTCGATAGCGCCAGCATCTCAGGCGCCGGCGCTGCCCCGCCCTTTGGGGCACCTTCTCCCCGTGAAACGGGGAGAGGGCAAAGCCGACGCGATCAATAATCGCCGTTGTAGTACCGGTCGTCGCAGGGCGCGGTGTAGATGCGGCCGTAGCGGTCCTGGTAGCGGCAGAGCTGCTCGCCGCGGCGCTGCGGCGTCGTGGCCGAGCCGACGACGGCGCCGAGCAGCGCGCCGCTCGCCGCACCGATGACGGTGCTCTTGGTGTTGCCGCCGATCGCCTGGCCGACCAGCGCGCCGCCGGCGCCGCCGATCAACGCGCCGGTGGTGGCCCGCTGCTGACCCTCGGTCTGCGTCTCGCATCCGGCAAGCGCCGCGGTCATGAGCACCGCCAGAATAGCCTTCTTGATGATCATCTCTAGAACTCCTCTGAAGCCCCGGGACTGACGACAGGGGCGAACGAAGCTGAACTGCGGTCGCATTGCGGCGGAACGGCGGCGGCACCCGCTCACGAAGTGAGTCACGGTTTCCCGGCTGTTGAAGTTCATGGTTTCCAAACCGGAAATGTTAATGGCCAACAGTAAGATAGCGACGCTCTCTGAATCAGATTGCGAGGCTGCTACGCGGCTTCGTTCCGCATCGCCTGCTTGGCCGCGGCGGTCAAAAACCCGGAGCGGCTGTAGCCGTGGCGCTCGGCATAGCGGTCGATTTCGCTGAGCACATCCTCGGGAATCGTAACATTGACACGCACCACCCTAGCCTCCTCGGTCTTGAGCGTGACTAGGATGGCGACACCCGTGCGATTGTCCTTATCGATCATCACATCCTCGAGGGATGACGGCTCGGGAATGGCCTGGCCATCCTCGACAAGGCCATCGACATGGAAGGCAAGCGCCTCCTCGGCCAGCATGCGGGCCTCGTCGAGGCTTGTTCCAGCCGTGATCACGCCGGGGAAATCAGGGAACGAGACGCCGAAATCGCTGTCGGCGTCCTTGTGGATCAGGCCGATATAGTGTCGCATATTTCTACCTCAGCTTCAGGCCAGACTGTTTCTCGATGGATTTCAATGTGCTGACCGGAATGTCGCGCTTGGGGTGCGGCACCGTCACGCGGCCCGGTTTGGTGCGGTGCTTGAACTGGGCGTGACTGCCCTTGCGAGCCACCTCGAACCAGCCGTCAGCCTGTAATCTATCGATGACGTCGGCACTCTTCATGTTGTGTATTGATACACACAATTCAAGAGTGCGTCCAGAGTCTGCGCAGGATGCCCAATCGGCGTTCGCCCTCCGTGTTCGGAAAGCCAAGCAATTGGCTTTCCGTCCGCTGCGCGGACCACGCCTCACCCCCAAGAATGGAGAAATGAGATGACCCGAGGACTACCCCGCACCCTTGCGCGCGCCGTCGCCCGCGAGGCCGGCCTTGCGCCGCCGAAGCTCGGCCTGAAGGCCGCGACCAGCGGGCAGGGCGGAGCTTACCGCACCGTCTTCAGCTTCGCCGGCTTGCAGGTGCCGGTCGCCGATGCGCTGGCCTATGCGAGCCAGAAGATCTTCGACTTCGCCGACGGCAAGGTGCGCATCAAGGGCGGCACGGCGAGGCTGCAGTTTGCGGTGCTCACTGCCCGCGCCTCGACCATCAACGACAATGCGGCTTTGACCTGGTCGCTGGGCTCAGCGGCCGCGTCCAGCGCCACGCTTTCCGGCACCATGGTCAATGTGCTGGCATCCACCGCCCGCACGCTGGACGGCGTGGGCACCGCGGTCTCCACGGCCTCCACCGCCGACATCGCCGCCGCCGCGACGCTCGACGGGACAACGACGCCGGTCGACCTCTATCTCAACCTGGCGTTTGCCACCGGCACCGACATCGACGCCGACGGCACGATCGCGGTGACGGGGACGATCACGCTGCTGTGGGAGAACTGGGGGGATAACGCGTAGGCGCACGAACTGCTGATCTCCCCCCTCGTGGGGGAGATGCCCGGTAGGGCAGAGAGGGGCGCTGTCCCGCCGACCTTGCCGTTGACCGTATCTGAATTCATGCAAACAAACGCGACGTCGCGTTCCTTCGCGCCCCCCTCTGGCCTGCCGGCCATCTCCCCCACCTGTGGGAAGATTGGCAGCTTCAGCGCCGGCGCTCCCTTCTGGAACTCTGAACAAAGGAATTTAACTCATGACAGATCTGGCAGAGGCCGGGTCCGTGGCTTCGCGGCCGGCGGGCAACCTGGCGACGCCTCCGGCCCACGGGGACAACGGGTCCGCCCCGGCGGTCGGCAGAAGTTGGTTTGACGGTCTTTCCGAAGGCAACCGCAAGCTCGCTGAAGCCAAGGGCTGGAACAAGGCCGAAAGCCTCGATCGGGTTTTCACATCCTATGCGGAACTGGAGCGCCAGCAGGGCGAAAGCCTGCGCGTTCCGGCAAAGGACGCGCCGAAGGAGGAATGGGACAGGTTCCATTCCAGACTGCCGGACGCGATGCGTCCGCTGACCTCGGCCGAGAAGGTCGAATACCGGCGGCCCGACAACCTGCCGGAAAACTTCGCCTATTCGGACGAACTCGCCAATGCCTCGAAGGCCTGGGCGGTCGAAGCGGGCGCCAGCCCGAGGATCGCGCAGGCCTATCACGACCGCTTCGTCGGCTACATGGCCGAGCAGGCCGCTGCCCAGCAGGCAGCACTTTCCCGCTCGGTCGAAGCCACCCACGACGAGCTGGTGCGTGACTGGGGACCGACCGACAGCGACGGCTTCCGCCAGAAGCTGGAGGTCGCCAACCGGGCGATGAAGAAGCTGGGGCTGGTCAGCGCCTACAAGCAGAAGGGCATCCTTCTGCCCGACGGCGCGCTGACCGATCCGCAGATCGCCCGGGCCTTCCACGCCATCGGCGAGGCGATGTTCCGCGAAGACACGATCGACGCCGACGGAGCGCCCAGGGGGCAAAATCCCTTCCGGCGCAATGCCGCCGGCGAGCGCAACATTTCGGCGATCTCCGCCCTTGTCAAAATCGACCCTCAACGCGCCCGGCGGCTGGCCCGGGACGCGGGCGAAAATCCGGACCTCTGGATGCCCAGCAACCCTCTCTGAAACCGCCTCATCAAACCTGAAGGAAAGAAAGAATGGCAGACGCCTATACCCGCATCGCGGACGCGATCGTTCCGTCCGTCTATGCCCAATACTCGTTCGAGGAGCACGTCCAGTCGCTCGAAATCTACCAGGCCGGGATCCTGTTCTCCGACCCGGCCATTTCCTCGAAACTCTCGATGGGCGGCCGCTCCGTCGACATGCCCGGCTGGAAGGATCTCGGCAACGATCCGTCGGAGCCGGTCAATGACGATCCGGCCGACTCGATCGAGATGAAGAAGATCGGCTCGCGCCGCGAGGTCGCCGCCCGCAACGTGCGAGCCCAGGCCTGGGGCGTTCCGGACCTGACCGCAATCCTTGCCGGCGACGACCCGCAGAAGCTGATCGTGCGCCGCCAGACCGAATACTGGCAGCGCGCCAACAAGCTGACCCTGCTCGGCATCCTGAAGGGCGTGCTCGCCGACAACGTCGCCAATGACGGCGGCGACTTGGTGCGCACCACCGGCGCCTCGATCGTCGACACCGACATCATCGAGGCGGCGTACCTCATGGGCGACCGCGCCGATAAGTTCCGCACCATCTGGATGCATTCCAAGCAGATGAAGGCCCTCAAGCTCGCCGACCTCATCGACTATGTGCCGTCCTCCGAGCAGGGCGGGCCGCTGATCCCCTATTACATGGGCCTGCGCTGCGTGGTCGACGACGACATCCCGGTCGCGGCCGGCGTCTACACGGCGTTCATGTTCAAGGACAAGGCGATCCTGTGGAACGAGCTGCCGGTGAACTCTGAAGGCGGTCCGCTAGAGTTCGATCGCAAGCCGCGCCAGGGTCATGGCGGCGGCGTCACTGAAATGGTGGGTCGCCGGCATTTCGTGGCGCATGTCCCGGGCACGCGCTTTCTCGACGCCTCGACCGCCGGCGAGTTCGCCACCGACGCCGAGCTGGCCCTGGCGGCGAACTGGGACCGCACCGCCTCCAGCGTGAAGAACATGAGCTTCATCGCGCTGAAGACGACGGAGGCGTAACGACCTTTCGACCGCTTGGCGGGGAGGCAATGCTCCGCCAAGCTGGCTCCGCTTGGTCAGCGCTCACAGCAACGATAGTTCTCGAACGATTACCGATGTGCCGACAGCAACCTCTGACTGCAAAAATTCGGTTGTGTTGCGCAAAAAACACATCAACGCTCGGTGGCCGCTGATAGGTTGGGAGTCGGGTTTCACTTTGGGGTTTCGATGCGCTCACTTTCCTTCTTGTTTGCCGGTTTGCTGGCTTTGTTGACCGGGTCCGCAATGGCCGCCGATGCGGTGGCGGGCGCTCCGGCGGAAAGCATCAACTGGTCGGGTGCCTATCTCGGCGGCGTCGCCGGCTACGGCTGGAAGTCCGACAGCTATCATTACTCTGGTAGCTCGGTCGACTTCGATTCCAACGGCTTTGTTGGCGGGTTGACTGCCGGCTACAACTGGCAGCAGGGTCAGTTTGTTTTCGGTGCGGAAGCCGATATCAGCTACGCCGATATGAACGGCAGCGTACTAGAGATTCCCTTCGTGCCCCCGTGCGGCGTCCCAGGCCAAGGGTGCACGGCCAAGGTCGACTGGTTCGGCACCGGCCGCGCTCGCGTAGGCTATGCCTTCGAGAATTTTCTTCCCTATGCCACCGGTGGCCTTGCAGTCGGTCACGTGAAGGGATCGGCCGATCTCGGCGCATGCGGTGCTAGTCCGACTTGCGATTTCAGCGACACACGTTGGGGCTGGACCGCTGGCGCCGGCGTAGAATGGGCGATGAATCAGCAGGTTTCGTTCAAGGCCGAATATTTGCATGTCGACCTTGGCCGGCCGTCCTTCTCGACCAGCAATCCGCCGGATCCGTCGACTGACCGCATCGACTTCGACACCGTCCGCATCGGTATCAACTATCATTTCTAGGGTCCTGACTGGCTTCGGCCGAGCTGCCGCAAAGATAGGGGAATTCGCTGGCGCCTGAGGCGTCAGCGTTCCTGGCTCCGCCCGGGCAGGACGCCGTAAAGCGCCGACACGCTGACATTCCGCACGCAATCCAAGCCGCCAGTCGCGGCTTTTTTCATGCCCGGAGTTCCCATGACTTTTGCTCGACCAAGCCGGACGAGGCGCTGACCCATGGCCATCACCCCGCTCGACATCGCCAACATGGCTTTGGCAGTCCTTGACGAGGCGCCGATCGACAGCCTTGACCAGGACGTCAAGGCGGCCCGCCTGCTCAACCTGCATTTCGACCTCACCCGCGAGGGCGAGCTGGCGAAACACGCCTGGGTGTTCGCCATCCTTTCGGCCTTGGTGCCGGGCTCGGATTCAGGAAGCGGCGACTGCACGCTGAATTATGCCTACGAGCTGCCGGCCGACTGCATCCGCCCGCTGCCGCTGGCCGACACCGGCGAGCCGGGCGGCGTGCCGATTTCCTGGCGCCAGGAGGCGGGGCTGGTCTATTCCGACCAGCCGGGACCGCTGACGATCCGCTACATCGCCAACCTCACCGATCCGAACGACTGGGACGCGCTGTTCACCGAAGTGCTGGTGGCGGCTTTGGCCATCAAGGTCGCGCATCCGCTGACCCATAAGGCGGGCATGATCGACATTGCCCGCGCCGCCTATGATCGCGCCCTCGACGCCGCCTTTTCGGCCAACGCCATCCAGCGCGGCGGCCGGCTCTACACCGGCGGCTGGGCAACCCAGCGCGGCGATTTGAGGAGCTTTCGTTAAATGACAGCGCTCTATCCGGTCCAAGACGTCTTCACCCGCGGCGAGATCTCGCCCAGGCTCCATTCCCGCGCTTCCCTTGACCTCTACCGGGCGGCGCTCGCCCAATGCGAGAATTTCGTCACCTTGCCGCATGGCGGCATCCGCGCCCGCGGCGGCACCTATTTCGTCGCCGAGGTGAAGAACTCGGCCAAGAAGACGCGCGGCATTCCATTCATCTTTTCCTCCGACCAGGCCTACTGCCTGGAATTCGGCGATCTCTATATCCGCGTCTATGCCTATGGCGCGCGGGTCGACACGGTCGAGATCGCCTCGCCCTACCTGGAGGCCGACCTCTTCGAGCTTGCCTATGTGCAGTCGGCCGACCAGATGTGGATCACCCATCGCGACTATCCGCCCAAGGTGCTGACCCGCACCGCGCACACCGCGTGGACGCTCGAGGACTTCGAGTTCCTCGACGGTCCCTATGACGACATCAACGATACCGCCACGACGCTGGCGCCTTCCGACACCGGCCACCTGACGCCCAAGATGAACTCGAACACGACGCCAGCCGGCACCGTCTCCGCTACCGCGGCAAGCGGCCGACGACTTCAAGATGTTCGACCGTGACAAGACCCAGCATCTCATCTTGTCTGGCGGCGGCGACGGCTTCATCCGCTACCGCACCGCCGGCGGCGCGCAGCGGGTCGTTGACGCCTACTGGCTGACCGCCTCGAGCAAGGCGACCCAGGCTTACGACTTCTTCACCGCTTGGGAGGTCCAGGGATCGAATGACGGCGTTTCCTGGACCACGCTCGATACCCGTACCGGCGAGCTCGGCTGGGGCAATGGCGAGACGCGCTTCTACGATTTCCCCAACAAGTCCGCCTTCGAATACCATCAGCTGGTGTTCAGCGGCGGCGGCGGCGACGATGCGACCAATTCGATCGCCGCGGAGCTTGCCTTTCATGTCGCGGCTTCCGACCAGACGCCGTTCGATCTCACCGCATCCGGCACGGCCGGCATCAACGGTGGCGCCGGGTTCCAGGCTACCGATGTCGGCCGCGCCATCCGGCTGCTCGGCTCCGACGGCGTTTGGCGCTGGGCCAAGATCGCCAGCCGCACCAGCACCACCGTGGTGAAGATCGTAATCTACGGCCATGCCCTGCCGAACACCAACCCGATCACCCGCTGGCGGCTCGGGACCTTCGTGCCGGGCAAATATGTCGAGTCCGGCTCGCTCTATGAGGAGCGCCTGGCCTTCAGCCGGCGCTTTTCCGTCTATGCATCGGCCACCGGCGACTTCGACAATTTCGCGCTCGGCGAGAAGGACGACGACGCGCTGGAATTCGTCCAGGCCGGCGGCGGCCAGGCCAACGACATATTGTGGATCGCCGATTCCGACGGCGCGCTGCTGATCGGCACCTCCGGCGGCATCCGCGCCCTGTCGGGCTCTGGCATCGACGAGGCGCTGACGCCGTCCTCCTTCAAGAACCGTCGCTCGCGCACTTTCGGCTGCGCCCGCATCCGACCGGTCGATGCCGGGCAATCTTTCCTCTATGTCACGCGTTCGCGCCGGGCGATCGCCGAGCTGACCCAGGTGCAGACCAGCCGATATCAGTCCGAAGACATCGGCCAGATATCCGAGCACATTCCGAAGCAGGGCGTGGTCGAGCTCGCCTACCAGACCGACCCCGACCCGATCCTGTGGTTCCCCCTCGATAATGGTGAGCTGGCGGGCTACACGCACCAGCCGAGCCAGGAAGTCCGCGGCATGCACCGCCATCGCCTCGGCGGGACCTTCTCGGGCTCCGATTGGGCGGTGGTCGAAAGCGCGGTGGTGACGCCGGGTCAAAACGGCGTCGACGACATCTGGCTGTTCGTCAAGCGCACCATCGGCGGCCTGACGAAACGCTACATCGAGGTGATGCAGGCGCCCTTCGAATACGGAGAGCTCGCCGACGCTTTCCAGGTCGACTGCGGGCTGACCTACTCAGGGGCGCCGGTCAACGTCGTCTCCGGCCTCGGCCATCTCAACGGCCAGAAAGTCGACGTGCTGGGCGACGGCAAGGTCTTTCGCGGCCTCATCGTCGCCTCCGGTCAGGTGACGCTGCCCTCCGGCGCCACCGCCGCGAAATGGCAAGTCGGGCTTCCGTTTCAATCGGAAGCCGGCACGCTGGAGCTCGATGTCGGCGGCCAGGACGGCTCGATCATCGGTCGCCGCAAGAAGGTGGCGAAGGCGATCCTGTCGCTGCTCGAGACCGACACGACGGGACTTGAGGTGCAATCTTGCATCCGCGGCCGTTGGGAGGCCGTGCGCATGCCCTCGGTCGTCGCGCCCGACGGCAAGGCGAAGCTCTACACCGGCAATGTCGAGGTGCCGATCGACGACAGCTGGGAAGGGCAGGGCAAGGTGAGGATCCGCCACCTCAACCCGACGCCCTGCACGATCCGGGCGTTCACACCGGTGTTCGACGCGGAGCCGTAAGCGATGTTGCTGCCGCAATAGCCCAACGCCGAGTTCCCGCGCACCTCCCTCTGGCCTGCCGGCCATCTCCCCCGCAAGGGGGGAGATCAGCTGGCGTCTTTGGTTTCGCCAATTGCCGACCTTGCAAGTGACAGTACATCGCCCGAACTGCCAATCTCCCCCTTGCGGGGAGATGTCCGGCAGGACAGAGGGGGGTGCTGTCCCGCCGGCCTCTCCAACCAGGAACCCCCATGACATCACCCCATGCCGAAGCTCTCGGCAGGGCGCGGACGGCTGCGGATTTCGCCGCCGTGATCGCTCTGCTCGACACCGACCTCTCCGAAGCCGTCGCCAGCCGCCAAGGCCTGAAGCAGGCGGAGGACCGCGCCATTTTCGGCGACGGCGATCTCGCCGCCGCGCGCGCCGCGCTCGACGACTGCAACGATACGATCGCTGTGCTCGAAAAGACCATCGCCGCCGCCAGCGGCCGCCAGGCCACTGCGGCTCAAACCGAAGCCCGCGCCGACATCGAGGCGCTCAGCGAGGAGATCGAAGGCAAGGCGGCACTGCTCGGCGCGCGCTGGCGCGCCGCCCGCCGGCTGGTCGAGGAACTGCGCGAGGAGCTGTTCGGGGCCGACGCGCTGTCGCGGGCGATTGCCACCGCCAACGGCCTGTTCGACGCCGCCGGCATGCCGAGCCGGAAGGTGAGCCTGGCGGCCGCCCGCCGCGCCGCCATGGCCGGTCCGCGCGCGGCGGCGCCATCGCGCCTCAGCCGCGCCGGCCTGGCGGCCGACCGGCTGCTTCTTTCGCTGATCAGCTCCGGCGGCGCGCTCGACGCGCGTCCGGGGCTCCGCGCGCCCGTCGCCGGCGCAACCAAGAAACCCAAGCGAGGCTGAACCATGTGCACATTAGCCCTACTCGGCACGGCCATTTCGGTCGGCGGCGCCCTGATGCAGGGCGCCCAGCAGCAGCAATTGGCCAACTACCAAGCCAAGGCCTACGAGCAGCAGGCGCAGGCCGACGCGCAAAGCGCCGCCTTCGAGCGGAGCCAGGAGCGCCACAAGCAGGACCTGCTCGAAGCCCAGGCGCGCGCCCAGGCCGGCGCCTCGGGCGTCGGCGTTGCCGGCTCGCCGACCGAAGTGCTGGCGGCCAACGCCCGGCAGGGGCAGGTCGACCTCGATGCGATGTTGTACGGCTCGCGGCTGCGCCAGAACAATCTCAACACCCAGGCCGCCGTCTCGCGCTTCCAAGGCAAGCAGGCGATGACCGCCTCGATCTTCAACGCTGGCAGCAGCCTCATCGGCGGCCTCTCCAAAATCTACGACCCGACCAAGAGTCCGAGTTCCGGCGGCCTGCAGTCGGGCAACGCCGTGATCGTCGGCGCCTCCCCCTTTTCCAGAGCAAGTTGGGCAGGGAACACCTGAGTGGTACACATCATTCCTCTTTCCGTCGCCCAGCGCCGGCTCGATACCGGCAACGGGATGCAATATCCCCAGGGCTCGCCGATCGGCGGCGCCATGCAAGGGTTGGGCGATCACCTCTCCGCCGTCGCCGAGCGCTACCAGCAGATGAAGGAACAGCAGGAGGCGTTCGATGCCGAACTGGCGCGCCGCCGGTTCGACGGCGAGATCGCGCAGGCCGAAGACGAGGCGACGGCGAACGCGCCGGCCGATGGCAGCGGCCTGCATGAGGCCATGTATGGCCAGGTCGATCCGCACAATGGCCGAGTAATGAAGACTGGCCTGTTCGACAGGCTGTTCGCCGCTGCCTTGCCGAACATGCCAGAGAGCCAGCGCGCCGCGCGGCCCAGACAGAGAAAGGCATAGCCGATCGAACACGCCGGGAAGCAATAGTCGACCCCATGGGGCTTTTCGATTTGGCTAAGACAGTCGACCTAGGTCGTTCAGGGCCGAAAGCAGAGCTCACTAACTACATCCCCACAAATCAAGAATGGCTAGGGCGTATTCGCGGGAGACAGTTGAGCGAGGGAGCCTATGGCGTCTTCTCGCGCAAAAGCTTGTGGGCTCAGATGGGCTTGGCGAGGACCAGCGCTTCGGTACCTGATATCACCCCGCTGGGGGCGTCGTTTGCGCTCGAAAAGGCGGGCAATGCGGCGCTGGAGGGTAACTACAGCGAAGCATTGCTTGATGCCTTCGGAGCCATTCCTGGCGAGCGGTTGGCCGCCTTTGGCCTGAAGGGGACTGGTAAGGCCGCGAAACAGTGGGGTGAGAAGCTCTCGAGTGGGCGAGGCACTTATTCACGGGGTAGATGCCGAAACCCTCCGACGCCACAAGGGCTTGCTCGCTTTGCATTTCAACCAGTCCCGCGGTCAAGCGCGCATTGGACAATGCAATGCTCGGGGCAATGCTTGCCAGAGATCCGGTGCGAGTCAAATATGCGGGAGCTGCAGTAGGATGGGAGGAATCAAAAAACTATCGCAAGACCTTTTTTGGTCGGAACGCTAACCTAAATGCTGGTGACTACGTGGTTCACCAATACTTCTACGTAGAGCCGATTGTTGTTGGCGAACTGGATGAGGGTACTGTGATGGACGTAAGTGTGCATCCGCCGATCGTCAACAAGCTTGTGTTTCAAGTCGACGGCTGGCCCGGCGATGTTCTCGTAGCAAGCTTTCCTTGCTTTCTTATCACGGAGGAGGCCAAATTCGCGTTGCAGCAGGCCGGTTTCTCCGGTGCGACATTCGCTGACGTCAAAATCACAATTTCCGACAATTTTCGTGACGTTTATTCCGACGTTAAGATTCCGCTTCTTGTCTGGCTAAAGATAGAGGGAGAGGCCGGCCACTCCGACTTCGGTATTGCCTCGGATCTGCGACTCGTCATGTCGGAGCGTATCCTGGACGTTCTCGATGCACTGGGTCTTCCTATGGCTAGCTTCAAGCCGTTCGACGATCGAAGTGGGCACACTGACCTAGGCAGAGAATGATACGCCGCAAAGCCGATTCGTAACCATTTGAGGTGCCTTCGGTTAGTCGCATAGAAATAATGCACTGTCACCGTAGTTCCGGTTCTCCGACCGAAGTGCTGGCGGCCAACGCCCGGCAGGGGCAGGTCGACTCGATGCGATGTTGTACGACTCGCGGCTGCGCCAGAACAATCTCAACACCCAGGCCGCCATTTCGCGCTTCCAGGAGCGCTGGCACCGCTGGCGGGGCGGCTGGAGCGGGCGCATTTTGGATTCAGATGGCTCGGATACCGAGCGCGGACAGGCTCAATCAAGCTGTTGGCGAAAATCGCGGTGACAAAGAGCTGATTCCGGTGCGGCTACAAATCTAGCCGCGCGCTAATCCCGATCTTTTCAAGCCTCGCTTTCGCGGGGCTTTTTTCATGGAGCAAGCCCTATGGCCCGACCTGCAACTGCCGCCGTTCGCCTGTTGACCGGCGAACGCGAACCCGTGCGCCTGGCGACGATCGCAAACATCACCCTTTACGGCCTGCAGACCATCGACGGCGTGGCGGCCGAAGTCGGCGACCGCGTGCTGGTCAAGGATCAGGCCGACCAGACCGAGAACGGCATCTACACGGCGAGCGAGGGCCGGTGGTTCCGCGCCGCCGACGCCCGCACGGCGCGCACGATGCAGAAGGGCACGACCGTGCATGTGCAGGAGGGAACGGTCTCGGCCGATCGGGTCTATGCCTTCGAGACGCTGGATCCGGCGATCGGCGCCGACCCGATCACGCTGAGCTTCTATCTCTCGCAGGATACGCTCGGCGACGCCGTGAACGCCGCGAATGCCGCTGCGGCGAGCGCTGCCGCGGCACTCACCTCCAAGAATGCCGCCGCCACCAGCGCCACCAGTGCGGCTGGCTCGGCCACGGCCGCTTCCGGCTCGGCCAGCGCCGCGTCCACTTCCGCCACCAGTGCCGCGACCAGCGCCACCAATGCCGGCAATTCGGCGACGGCAGCGGCCGGCTCCGCGTCCGCTGCTTCCGGTTCGGCGACCGGCGCCGGCAC
>NZ_RZSV01000101.1:0-19950 GCF_004023205.1 Mesorhizobium sp. M1A.F.Ca.IN.020.03.2.1
ATTTTGCGCGCAGTGAAGGGGTTCCGCCGGCGGAGTTGCAGATCTTTCTTGTTCTGCCCAGCAACGAGGCTGTGCGTCAGGCGGTGGAGGCTGGTGCCGGCGCGACTATAATTTCCGAGCTCGTCATTGCGCGTTCGCTGGCGGAAGGCAGCTTGCGATCCGTGCCGGTCATTCTGCCGAAACGCGATTTCGCCATGATTACCCATCGCGACCGGCAGGCGAGCCTCGCGCAAATGGCGCTCAAGGCGCATCTCACCGGCAAGCAGAACGCGTCGTCAACGGGGAGGGGCTAGAGCAAGGAAGCGTCAGGCGAATTTGCGCCGCGCATCAAGCGCGAGCCCAAGCCCGACCGAGCCGAACATATCGCCTTCGATAACCGAGGCCTGCGGCACCAGCGAAAGGATCCGCCGCTTTGCCAGCGGGATCGCCGTCGAACCGCCGGTGAGGAACACAGCGGTGATGGCCGAAGCGGGAACGCCTGCGTCGGCAATCGTTTGCCTGACCGTCGCGGCCACCCGTTCGATATCGCCGCCGATCGTCTCTTCCAGGCCGGCGCGCGTGATCCCGGCCGCGAAGCGTACGCCGGGCAGCGACACCTTCACCTCGGCCCAGGAATGTTCTGTCAGCGCGATCTTGGCCCGTTCGACCAGGCCGGCCATCGCATGGCCGTAACGATGCTCGACAATGTGGATGAAGCGGTCGACGAGATCGGCGCGCTCGGCTTCGAAGCGGATCTGCTTCAAATCCGACATCGCCTTCGCAGTGTAAATGAGATTGATGCGCTGCCAGGTGGCGAGGTCGATGAAATAACTTGCCGGCAGATTGCGCTTGCCGTCCTTGGTCGGGGTCAGATAGCCGAGCTCGGGCATGATATGGGCGATGCTAAGCAGCCGGTCGAAATCCGTGCCGCCGATATGGATGCCGCGATTGGCCAATATGTCGCCCTTGCGGTCGTCCGAGCGGGCGCGCTCCGGCGAGACGCGCACGATCGAGAAGTCGGAGGTGCCGCCGCCCATGTCGACGATCAGCGCCAACTCTTCACGGGCGACGTTCTGTTCGTAGTCGAGCGCCGCCGCGATCGGCTCGAACTGGAAGGCGATGTGCTTGAACCCTTGTGCGCGCGCCGCCTTTTCGAGCTCGCTTTGCGCCTTGGCGTCGGCGTCGGCATCGTCATCGACGAACTGCACGGGGCGGCCGAGCACGACGCGTTCGACCGGGCCGCCGGCATCCTCTTCCAGCCGCTTCTTCAAATGGCTGATGAATAAGCCGATGATGTCGGTGAAGCCGATCAGGCGCGCCTTGATGCGCGTCTTCTCGTTGGCGAGCGAGCTGCCGAGAACGCTTTTCAGCGAGCGCATCAGCCGGCCCTCCACGCTGTCGGTGTAGTCGGCGATTGCGCGGCGGCCGAAATAGGTGTGGCCGTCCTCGAAGTTGAAGAAGACGGCGCTCGGCAAGGTGGGCTGTTCGCCCTCCAGTGCTACCAGTTGCGCCCGGCCGTGGCGGATCACGCCCACTGTGGAATTGGACGTGCCGAAATCGATGCCGCCGAATGCTGGATGCATAGCAGCCTCCTGTCATTGGTTTCGTCGCAGCGCATCGCCGGCGTCGAAAAACGCGCCGTCACCCGGTCGCCGGACCGCTCTGCCGAATTGAATGTGTGCTTGTCCCCGAGTTGGGAGGCGGCGACTTATCCCAAATCCGGGAACAGGGGAACCCTCATTCGCGCGAAAAACGTCAATCCTTGCGGAAAACGATGCGTCCGAGCCAGCCGGTGAGCATGGCAAGGGACACGGCGAACACGCCGTAGAGGAAGGAATAGTCGTGCGCGACGCGGAAGATCGACTGTTCGAAACCGGACTTGCGGATTTCGAGCTGGGCCGAGCTCTCCTTCACGAACATGCCGCTCTTGAACAGGAAGGCGCGTGCCTTATGGGTGCCGACCGGGATGTTGGGCGCGAGCCGGACGGTGGCGCGGAACAGGTTCTGCGACAGGAACTGGACGCCCCCGACATTCTCGCTGTAAAGGCCGGTCGCCGTCTTGCGCTCGCGAAGTGCCGAGGTGAATTCCTCGATCGTGATCGGGCTGTCGCTGGGCTCGGCCGGTTGCATGTAGAGGTTCGAAGCGCCGAGCGACAGCTGCTTGTAGCTGTTCGGCTCGGTGATGTCCTGCAGCGGGCGGGTCGTCGCCACCGAGTAGGATACCGGCACGTTCTCGAAAGTCTCCGATTCCAGATTGATCCAGACGCCGAGCACCCTGTCCTTGCGGCGCACGACGACGGGGCGGGCGGGACCCTCCAGCACGACGATGACATCGTAGCGTCCCTGGCGCGCGATCAGCGGATCGGGATTTTCGAGCGAGCCGAAAATGGTGAGGTCAGCGCCGGAAAACCCGGCGGTAATCGAAATGGCGTCGGTCGACAGGCCGATCTGGATGCTTTCCGTCGCCGGCGTCTGTGCCGCCGCCGGCAGTGCTGCGGCAGCGAGCGACAGGATGGCGGCTGCGAACGCTCTCAACGGCCCCATCAGGTCAGGCCCGCGAGCGAATAGCGATTGGGAGGCGTCACGAAGAGGTCGATGGCCAGACGGATGGCGACGGCCAGAACCAACAGCGCCAGAAGCGCCCGCAACTGCTCGCCCCGCAGCCGCTGGCCCGCCTTGGCGCCATATTGCGCGCCGGCAACGCCGCCCGCCATCAGCAGGAAGGCCAGGATCACGTCGACCGTCTGGTTCGTCGTGGCATGCACCAGCGTGGTGTAGGCCGAGGTGAAGATGATCTGGAACAGCGAGGTGCCGATAACGACGTTGGTCGGCACCTTGAGCAGGTAGATCAGCGCCGGCACCATGATGAAGCCGCCGCCGACGCCCATGATCGACGACAGGAAGCCGATTGCCGCGCCGAGGCCGAGCACCGGGATGATACTGACGAACAGCTTCGAGGCGCGGAAGCGCATCTTGAACGGCAGCCGGTGGATCCAGTTGTGCTGGCCGGATTTCTTCAGCACCGGCGCCGCGCCGCTGCGCGAGGCGCGCAGCGCGTTGACGCTCTCGACCAGCATCAGCCCGCCAACGGTGCCGAGCAGCGCGACGTAGAGCAGCGAAATGAAGAGGTCCAATTGGCCGAGCCGGCGCAGCAGCGCAAAGACATAGATGCCGGCGGTCGAGCCGACAATGCCGCCGGCCAGAAGCACTCCGCCGAGCTTGAAGTCGAGCGTGCCGCGCTTGAAGTGCGACAGCGCGCCGGAGAAGGAGGAGGCTATGACCTGGTTGGCCCCCGTGGCCACCGCGATCGCCGGCGGGATGTTGTAGAAGATCAGGAGCGGCGTGATCAGGAAGCCGCCGCCGACCCCGAACATGCCCGACAGGAAACCCACCGCCGCGCCCATCGCGAGCAGCACGAACACGTTGACGGAAATTTCCGCGATCGGGAGATAGATGCCCACCCGTCTGTCTCGATCAGTTTGCCTGTCGGCGAATGCCGCCGTCCCCGGCAGTTTCGCACCGAAAAGCCAATTTTTTCTTGCGCGGCGCGGCGCCGGGGTCAAACCCCGGCGCCGCGCCGAAACGAAAACCGTCTCAATCAGTTAACAGGCAAATCTGTGGCAAGCCGTCGCGGAAGCGACGCGCCTGCCGTTATTTGTGCGCAAGCAGCGCCTTGACGAGTGGCGCGTCGATCTCGCCGGTCGGCTTCATCTTGTTGTCGGTCTGAAAGGCCATGATCGCGTTCTTGGTCTTGTCGCCCATAACGCCGTCGGCGCCGCCGGCATCATAGCCGTTCTTATTGAGGATCAGCTGGATGTTCTTCACCGCCTTCTTCATGTCGATGCCGGCGGTGGTCTGCGGCGTGCTGTCCTGCCAGGATTCCGGAATGTCGGCCGAGTTGCTGGCCGCGTTGAGCGGCTTGGCCTTCCACAGGTCCGTGGCGGCGCGCGCCCGCTCGAGCTGCTCGGGCCTGAGCGCATTGGCGATCTCGTCGCGTTTGGCCGCAGCGTCCTTGTCGCCGGTCTTGGCGACGAGAGCGAACCATTTGTAGGATTCCTCCAGGTTCTGCTTCATGCCGACGCCCTTGGCCGAAAGGATGCCGAGATTGAACTGGCTGTCCTTGACGCCGAGGCCGGCCGCCTCCTGGAACCAGTGCGCCGCCGACTCATTGTCGGTCACGCCGTCCGCCGCCATCGCGAACAGAACCGCCAGATTGTGCATGGCGCTGGCGTTGCCCTGTTCCGCCGCGAGTTGGTAATAGGTCTTGGCTTTCTTGATGTCGCGCGCGACGCCGATGCCCTTCTCGTAAAAATTGCCGATGCGGTATTCGGCCGGTGCGAAGCCCAGTTCGGCGGATTTCTCATACCATTTGGCGGCCGCCGCCATGTCTTCCTTGACGCCGCGCGATTCCGCGTAGCGCGAGCCGATCTCGAACAGCGCCTTGGCGTCACCGCCTGCGGCCGCGTCGTGCAGCGCCACCGGACCGATATCGGCCGGGACATCGATCTTGGTGGCCGAACTTGCCGTCTGGCCGCCGCCCGGCGAGACGGTGCCCGTGGTATCGGCGGACGTGGTTGCCGGCGTGCCGGCCGAGGAAGCACCGGCTGCGGCGGCACCGGGCATTGCTGTGCTCGCCGGCGGCGGGCCGATGGTGGGTTGCGCGTCGCCGTCCGTGTCCATGGCAGGCCCGTTCGCAGCCGGAGAGACTGGCTCCGACGGTGTCGCCGAAGCCATCGGCGCGGGCCGGGCTGGCGCGGACGGAGTCGCCGGAGCAGGCGCCGGTTCGGCTGGCGCCGCGGCCGCGGGTATTTCGGGTGCGGATGGCTGAAAGGCGGCCTGTGGCGTTGGATCGTCCTTCGACGGCTCGGCCTGCCTGACGGCACGCGTCGGCGCGCTCTCGGGCTTCGCAGTGCCCGTGTCGGGCTTGGGTGTGATGACATCGAGCGAGGCGGTTTCGACCGATTGGGTGGAGACCATCGGCGCGACGTCGTTGCTGGCGACCGGCGCGGGGTCGGAGAAGAAGGCCTTGCCGAGCTGCAGGCCGGCCAGTGCCATCATGATCGCGGCCGCCGCCATCAGGATGGGCTTCCGCCGCGCCTTGAGCAGATCGCCGATTCTGAGCGCCTTCACCGGGCCGGTCATCGTCGACTGCCGCTTCAGCGCGTCGGCTTCCGCGGCGGCGGCCTGCGCCGCGCGGCGGGCGGCCGCGATGAAATCGGATTTGGCGGCATCTGTCTCGCTGCGCTTGGCCGGCTGACCGCCGCGCTCGTCGCGCACGCGCTTCATGATGGCGTTGAGGTCCGGCGCGCCGGAACCAGGTTCGAGCGGCCGGTTGGCGGCTCTCGGATCGAGCGGTTCGTCGATGTCGACGGTCGGAACGTCGCCGGCCGGTGCCGAGCCGGCAAGCGGCGGCGTGTCCTCGTTCTTCTTGCCCTTGAAGGCACGCGCCAGTCCGCTGAACATCGACTTCTTGCGGCCGGTGGTCTCAGCCTTCTCGCCAATTTCGTCCGATCCGAGCGCAGCCATTGCGGCGGCGGCCGCGGCCTCGGCGGGCGTGCGAGCGGCAGCTTCGCCGCGCATTACAGGTTCGCCACGCGTAACAGATTCGCCACGCGTAACAGGGTCGCTACGCGTAACAGGTTCGCCCGGTGCAGCCGGCTCGTTTCGCGAAACCGGATCGTGGCGCAGGATGGAGGCGGCGCGCGCATCGAGATCGGCGATGTCTCCGGTCAGTGGCAGCGGCTGGTCGATATCCATCGACGGCGCGTCCTGGACGGCGATCTTGCCGGTGCGGGCGGCCCGCTTGCCGCCCGGCTGCGGGTCGATCAGTTCGCTGACCGCTTCACTGGGACCTTCGGCCTCCAGCGAGCCGAGCCGGTCGACGATCTTGAGCAGCGTGTCGTGGATCGCCTCGAACGTGCGCGAATTGCGCTCGTCGGAACGGCGGGTGAGCGCTTCGAGCGTCTTCAGGTCCTGCGCGAGCCCGCTCACGGCGGCTGCGTTGGAAGCAGCCGTGCCGGAACTCGATTCGCCCAGGGACCGCACGGCGTTCTCCGCAGCCTCGCGCGCGACGGTGAGGATGGAATCGCGCGTGCCGGCCAGCGACTTCTCGATCTCGTCGAGGCGAGGGCTGATGTCCTCGAAATCGGGAAGCGGTGCGCTCGGCTTCGAAAGATGCGCCGAAAGGGCGGTCACCTGCGACTCAAGGCTGCGGATCAGTGCCGGATCAATGCCGGCGACCTGCGCGGCGGAGGATTCCAGCCGGCTGGAGATGTCCTCGAGCCGGCTTTCCAGGCCACGGATCGCCATCTCGTTGGCGGGATCGGGCGCGCGCGTCTCGATGCGCTTGGCAAGCGCGGTGAAGCGGGCGTCGATCGCCTCCATGATGCCAGCGCCGTCGTCCTGCCGCATGCGCTGGTCGAGCCTGTCGGCGACTTCGTCCAGCCGCCGCTCGAGTTCGCGGAACAGCAGGTTGCTCTGCTCGATGGCATCACCCTGGCGGCGCTCGAGGAGCGTGGACAGCGCGTCGAAGCGCTGCTCCAGGCCCTGGAAGATGTGGTCGGCGTCGGGCATCGCCGGCGCGCGGTCTATCTTGTCGGTGATCAAAGCAATCTGCTTGCCGAGACGCTCCATCGCCTGCTCCGGCAGATGGGCGCGCCCGGCGAGCTCGTCCACACGGCTGGACAGAAGGTTGAGGCGGTCGATGACCTCGGCGCCGGGACGCGACTGCGCGACCTCCTCGATCTGCTCCGCCAGCGAGGCGATCCGTTTCTCGATTCGCCCGAAGGTTTCCGGATCGAAGGCATTGGCCTGCGCGGCCACCGTCGAGGCGACGATGGCGCGCGAGATCTCGTCCAGCCGCTCGTCGATCATGGCAAGCGTCTCGCCGCCGCGCATCGTTTGCTGGCTGGCGAAACGGTCGACCGCTCCGGCGAGGGTGCGCACCTTTTCCTCCAGCGAGGCGAGCGACAGCGATTGCGGCAGGTTGTTGACCGCGCTGCTGATCTGTTCGAGGCGGTCGGTCAGCGCCGAAAGGTTGGGACCCTCGGCGCGCTGGCGCTGGTCGGCGTCGACGCGATCCTCGAAGGCGCTCCAGCGGCGATCGAAATCGTCCCAGCGGCGGTCGACGGCCTGCACGCTTTGGTCGACGGCCCGCACGCTTTCCTCGCGCGCCAGCGTGTCGAGCGCCGCCTTGACCTGCTCCAACTCCAGCCGCAGCAGGTTGACGCTGCGATCGTCGCTTTTTTCGGCAAGCGTGTGGATGGCGCCGGAAAGCCGTTCGAACTCGAGGCCGAGCTCGGCGCTGTTCTTGTCGGCGGGGGCACCATGCTGGCTCGCCGCCTGCATGGCGCGATCGATATCCTGACGCAGCGCGTCGAATTCGCGCTGCAGGCCGGCGGTCATCTGATGGCGCAACTCCTCGCGCAGTCCGCGCAATTCGACCGCGATCTTGCCAACCATCGCGACGCCATCTTCCTGTCCGCGCACCCGGTCGATGTCGCGGGCAATGGCCTGATAATTGGGGCCGAAGTCGGAAGCTGCGGCCGCCGGGTTCTGCGACCCGCGGTTTTGCGGTCCGCGATTTTGGTCCCTCTGCGTGGTGTAGGGTTCCTCGTACCAGCGGGGCGAACCATAAGGTTGCGCGGCCGCATAGCGCGGCTCGGGGGCCGGCCGCCGCGGATCGGGGCGCTCGGGCGTGTCGCTGCGCGTCCGCTCCAGCCGCTGCTCCAGCGTTTCGAGCGAGCGGCTCAGATCCTCCAGCGAGGTCTGCGACCGGCGCTGCCTACCGGCGTTGAGTGTATCGAGATAGGACCGCTTGCTGTTCATCGATGCGCCCGTGTTCAGAATGACCGGCTGAGACCGGTTTCCCAGAGTCTGCCGGGAACGAAGGCGTCCGCGCGGTTTTGCTGCGGAGGAAGACGGGCTTCCCGGGTTTCTCACCCACGCTTCGAAAACCGTGAAAAATTCGCTACAGGATAAACACGGGTGACCGACATGCGCACATTTCGCCCAACGTGGTAAACAAGGCGTTAACCAAGCTTAAGAAGTGGCGCATAATCCTGACCCGCCCGCCCCAATGGCATCCGAGTGCGGCATAAAGGAGTGTTTCCGACAACGCCCTTGCGTCAGGTGCCGGCTGTCGGTATAGAATTGACGTAAACGTAAAAGGTGCGAAGCCGTGCCTCTTGCGATTGAATTGTCGAAACCACGATTGGAAGCACGCCCCCGCTTCCACTCAGGCGACGTTTTGGTCCGTGACCGCGACGCCATCAGGGGAAAGCCAGTGACCATGAAACTTGTTTCGCCCGGCGAAGCCGCGGCCAATAGCAATCACATATCGGTCGAGACCGACGAAGAATTCGTCCGTATCGGCGAGATGGCCAAGAAGTACGGCGTGACCTTGCGCACGCTGCGATTCTACGAGGACAAGGGCCTGCTCAATCCGAAGCGCGACGGCTCGACCCGTCTCTACACGCGCCGCGACAAGGCCCGGCTGAAGCTGATCCTGCTCGGCCGCAAGGTCGGTTTCTCGCTGCGGGACGTCAAGCAGATGATGGATCTTTACGATCCGACCGGATCCAACACCAAGCAGTTGCGGCTGGCGCTCGACAAGTCCGAGAAGCAGCTTGCCCGCTTGCAGAAGCAGCGCGCGCTGATCGATGAGGCTATCAGCGACCTGAGCAATTCGATGGCGATCGTTCGCCAGATGCTGGCCGAGCGGGCCGCGCCGCAGGCAAGCGCCGCCGGCTGATCTCACGCTAACGGCATAGCCTAGGATAGAGAAAGCCGCGTGGCTGCAGCCGCGCGGCTTTTTTGTTGCCTTGGAGCGAGCGCTAATCAAAAATTTCGGGCTGCGACGAAGTTGACGTTTACGCAAACGTCAATATTTGCTATCGGGGGCATCGACATTGGCTCGGCCTCCCATCCACATCCGGATCGGAAACTTGCTGGCCGGCCGGGACCGCAAGGGTGGAGGAAGGCATGACGATCTACAGGGCGCCCGTCCAGGACACGCTGTTCGTGCTCAACGACGTGCTCGGCTACCAGCGCTATTCTAATCTTCCGGGCTTCTCGGACGCTACGCCGGACGTCGTCGAGGCGATTCTTGCCGAAGGCGCCAAGCTAGCCGAAAACGTCATGCATCCGCTGAACCGGGTCGGCGATATGGAAGGCTGCGTGCGCCATGAAGACGGTAGCGTGACCACGCCCAAGGGATTCAAGGACGCTTTCAGCCAGTATCGCGAGGGCGGCTGGATGGGCCTAGCGGCACCGGCCGAGTTCGGTGGCCAGGGTCTGCCCTATACAGTCCACACCGCGGTCTCCGAATACATGGTGTCCGCCAATATGGCGCTGATGATGTATCCCGGCCTCACGCAGGGCGCGATCGCGGCCATTGTCACCCATGGCACGGACGAGCAGAAGGCCACCTGGTTGCCCAGGCTGATCGAGGGCGCCTGGACCGGCACCATGAATCTCACCGAGCCGCATTGCGGCACCGATCTCGGCCTGCTGCGCACCAAGGCGGTGCCCAATGGCGACGGCACCTACAGGATTTCCGGCCAGAAGATATTCATCTCCGCCGGCGAGCACGACATGGCCGACAACATCGTCCATCTGGTGCTGGCCCGCGTCGAAGGGGCGCCGGAAGGCGTCAAAGGCATCTCGCTGTTCATCGTGCCGAAGTTCAAGCTCGACGACTCGGGCAATGTCAGCGCGCGCAACGCGCTCTCCTGCGGCTCGATCGAGGAGAAGATGGGCATCCACGGCAACTCGACCTGCGTCATGAACTATGACGAGGCCGAAGGCACTTTGCTCGGCGAGTTGAACGGTGGCCTGAAGGCCATGTTCACGATGATGAACGAGGCCCGCCTGGGCGTTGGTCTGCAAGGGCTCTCGGTCTCGGAGATCGCCTATCAGAACGCGGTGTCTTACGCCAAGGACCGCCTCCAGGGGCGCTCGCTGTCGGGCATCAAGGCACTGGACAAGAAGGCCGACCCGATCATCGTCCATCCCGATATCCGCCGCTCGCTGATGACCATGAAGGCGTTCAACGAGGGCGGCCGAGCGCTGGCGCTGTGGACGGCGATCAAGTCGGACGTCGCGCACCGCTCCGGTGACGAAAGGGACCGCCAGTCGGCCGACGACTACACCGGTCTGCTGACGCCGGTGGTCAAGGGCGTGCTGACTGACAAGGGCTTCGATCACGCCGTGATGGCGCAGCAGGTGTTCGGCGGCCACGGCTACATCGAAGAACACGGCATGAGCCAGTTCGTCCGCGATGCCCGCATCGCCATGATCTATGAAGGCGCCAACGGCATTCAGGCGCTTGATCTGGTCGGCCGCAAGCTGGCGCAGAATGGCGGCCGCGCCGTGCAGGCCTTCTTCAAGGAGGTCGGCGAATTCTGCGAGGAAAACCGCGCTGACGACAAGATGGCGCCCTTCACCAAGGCGCTGAAGAAGGGCCTCAACGACCTGCAGGCGGCGACCATGTGGCTGGTGCAGAATGCCATGGCCAAGCCCGACAATGCGGGCGCCGCCTCGACCGACTACATGCATCTCTTCGGCCTGGTGGCATTGGGCTACATGTGGGGCCAGATGGCCAAGGCCGCCCAAACGAAGCTCGCCGAAGGTGCCAATGGGGCCGCGTCGTTCTACGACAACAAGCTGGTGACGGCGCGCTTCTTCATGGAGCGGATCATGCCGGAGAGCGCGACGCGCCTCGCCCGCATTTCCAGTGGCGCGGATACGCTAATGGCGCTGCCGGCGGAAGCGTTCTAGAAATGCTCGGCGTCCGCCTCCCCTTGAGGGGAGGGTGGCCCGAAGGGCCGGGAGGGGTCGCCCGCGACGAACTCGACGCCAATTCTGGCGACGCACCCTGGGAGAAGGACTAACACAATGCCCCGCACGCGGGTCAGTTTCGAGATGCGACAGAAAGCGTGCTCGCTTCGTCTGCACACGGCGAAGGCCGAGTCCCTGCTGTGGTACGAATTGCGCGAGCTGACGGCTGATGGCCTGAAGTTCAGGCGGCAATCGCCGATCGGCCCGTACATTGTCGATTTCGTCTGCCCGAAGGTCAAACTGATCGTCGAGGTCGACGGCGACCTGCACGAAACCGAAGCTGGCAGACGTCATGATGTGAACCGCGACGCCTGTTTGCCGTCACTCGGGTATGTCGTTGTCAGGATTGATGAGCCTGATGTCATTAACAGTGCATGGCATGTGGCGCAGTTTGTTAAGGACAAGGCCGAGCACCTCATCGGCGACCCCTCCCGGCCGCTTCGCGGCCACCCTCCCCTTAAGGGGGAGGGGGACGCCGGCGCAGTGGAGGAAACAGCATGACAAATCCAGCCGAAGTTCTTGGCCTGCCGAAGCCCGCCTGGGCGGCGGACGAAGTCGGCATGCTCTACGAGATGGCGAGCCGCTTCATGTCGGAGGAGATCGCGCCGCGCTACGAAGAGTTCGAGAAGAACGAGATTTTCGACCGCGAGAGCTGGCTGAAGGCGGGCGCCGCCGGCCTGCTCTGCGCCTCTATGCCGGAGAAATATGGCGGCTCCGGCGGCACCTTCGCGCATGAGAGCGCCATCATCGAGGCTATCGGCCACGTCGGGGTCGACGGCTTCGGCATCGGCCTGCACAACTCGATCGTCGCGCCATACATCCTGCATTACGGCTCCGAGGAGCAGAAAGAAAAATGGCTGCCGAAACTGGCGACCGGGGAGCTGATCGGCGCCATCGCTATGACCGAGCCCGGCGCCGGCTCCGACCTTCAGGGCGTCAAGACCCGTGCCGAGAAGGACGGCAATCACTACAAAATCAACGGCTCCAAGACCTTCATCACCAACGGCCAGCTTGCCAACCTGATCATCGTTGTCACCAAGACCGATCCGGACAAGGGCGCCAAGGGCACCTCGCTGATCGTCGTCGAGACCGACGAGGTCGAGGGCTTCGAACGCGGTCGCAACCTCGACAAAATAGGGCTCAAGGCCAACGACACCTCCGAGCTGTTCTTCAACGACGTGCGCGTGCCGACCTCCAACCTGCTCGGCCATGAGGAAGGCAAGGGCTTCGTCCAGCTGATGCAGCAATTGCCGCAGGAGCGGCTGCAGATCGGCACCGGCGCGATCGCCATGATCGAGCGGGCGCTGGCGCTTACCATCGACTACGTCAAGGAGCGCAAGGCCTTCGGCAAGGCGATCATCGATTTCCAGAACACCCAGTTCAAGCTGGCCGAGCTGAAGACCGAGGCCACGATCGGCCGCGTCTTCTACAACGACTGCGTCGCCCGCCACATCGACGGCGGCCTCGACCCGTTCACCGCCTCTATGGCCAAATACTGGCTGTCCGACCTGCAGGGCAAAGTCGTCGACGAATGCCTTCAACTGCATGGCGGCTATGGCTACATGAACGAATATCCGATCGCCCGCATGTTCCGCGACGCCCGCGTCCAGCGCATCTACGGCGGCACCAACGAGATCATGAAATTGCTGATCGGGCGCTCTCTGTGAGCGCAGCGACCGGCAAATCCAAGGAGCACGAAAATGGCCGAAGCTTATGTCTATGACGCCGTGCGCACGCCGCGCGGCCGAGGCAAGAAGGATGGCTCGCTGCACGAGGTGCCGGCGGTGCGGCTCGCGGCAAAGACGCTTGAGGCGCTGCGTGACCGCAACGCGCTCGACACCGGCACGGTCGACGACATCATCTTCGGCTGCGTCGATCCGGTCGGCGAAGCGGGCTCGGTCATTCCGCGCGCCGCCGCCTTCGAGGCCGGCTACGACACCAGGGCGCCCGGCATGCAGATATCGCGCTTCTGCGCTTCCGGACTCGATGCCATCAATTTCGGCGCGGCCAAGATCGCGCAAGGCGCGGACGAGATCGTCATTGCCGGGGGCGTAGAATCCATGTCACGTGTCGGCATGGGCATGTCCGGCGGCGCCTGGTTCATGGACCCCTCCGTCGGCCTTCCCGGCTGGTTCGTGCCGCAGGGCATCTCGGCCGACCTGATCGCGACGAAATACGGGTTCAGCCGCGACGACGTCGACGCTTACGCCGTCGAGAGCCAGAAGCGCGCCGCCAAGGCGTGGGACGACGGCCGCTTCAAGAATTCGGTGGTCCCGATCAAGGACCAGAACGGCCTCACCATCCTCGACCGTGACGAGCACATGCGGCCTTCGACCGACATGCAGTCGCTCGCCTCGCTCAATCCGTCCTTCGTCATGCCGGGCGAGATGGGCGGGTTCGATGCGGTGGCCGTGCAGAAGCATCCGGAAGTCGAGGAAGTGAACCACGTCCACCATGCCGGCAACTCGTCCGGCATCGTGGACGGCGCCGCTGCTGTACTGCTCGGCTCCAAGAAGGCCGGCAAGGCCATGGGCCTGAAGCCCCGCGCGCGCATCCGCTCGTTCGCCAATATCGGTTCCGAGCCGGTGCTGATGCTGACCGGCCCGGTCGACGTCACCGAAAAGCTCTTGAAGCGTGCCAAAATGAAGCTGTCGGACATCGACCTCTTCGAGCTCAACGAGGCCTTCGCTTCCGTTGTGCTGCGCTACATGCAGGCCTTCAACATCCCGCATGACCAGATCAACGTCAATGGCGGCGCGATCGCCATGGGCCATCCGCTCGGCGCCACCGGCGCGATGATCTTCGGCACGGTGCTGGACGAGCTGGAGCGCCGGGACCTGAACACCGCGCTGGTCACGCTCTGCATCGGCGCCGGCATGGGCACTGCCACCATCATCGAACGCGTCTGACGGGGAGAGAAAAGATGAGCTACACCAATTTCACCCTCGACATGGACGCCGATGGGATCGCGCTGGTCACCTGGGACATGCCGGGCCGCTCGATGAACGTCTTCACCGAAGAGGCGATGCGCGAGCTCAACGCCATCGTCGATCGTGTGGCGGGCGACGCCGCCATCAAAGGCGCGGTCATCACCTCCGGCAAGGACAGCTTCTCCGGCGGTGCCGACATCACCATGCTGCAGAAGATGCTCGCCACCTTCGCCGTCGAAAAGGAAAACGACCTCGAAAAGGCGACCAAGGCGCTGTTCGACAATGCCGGTTACATGACCGGTCTGTTCCGCAAGATCGAGACCTGCGGCAAGCCGTGGGTGTCGGCGATCAACGGCACCTGCATGGGCGGCGCCTTCGAGATGTCGCTCGCCTGCCACGGCCGCGTCGCGGCCGATTCCGACAAGGTGAAGATGGCGCTTCCCGAGGTGAAGATCGGCATCTTCCCGGGCGCCGGCGGCACCCAGCGCGTGCCGCGGCTGACCGATCAGCAGCAGGCGCTGCAGATGCTGACCAGCGGCCAGAATCTGACGCCGCAAAAGGCGAAGTCGATGGGCCTGATCCACGAGATCGCCGAGCCGAAGAAGCTTGTCGAGACCGCCAAGGCGATGATCAAAAACGGCCTGAAGCCGGTGGCGCCATGGGACGAAAAGGGTTTCAAGCTGCCCGGCGGTCCGATCTATTCGGCGGCCGGCGCCAATCTCTGGCCGCCGGCCATCGCCATCCTGCGCCGCGAGACCTTTGGCAACTATCCGGCGGCCGCCGCGATCCTGAAATGCGTCTATGAGGGCCTGCTGGTGCCCTTCGACACCGGGCTCCGGATCGAGCAGCGCTACTTCACCGAGATCATGCAGACCAAGGAAGCGGCGGCGATGATCCGCTCGCTTTTCGTGTCGCTGCAGGAACTGAACAAGGGCGCGCGCCGCCCGACCGGCGTGCCGGACAGCAAGTTCAAGAAGATCGGCATACTCGGCGCCGGCTTCATGGGCGCCGGCATTGCCTATGTCACGGCCAGGGCCGGCATTCCGGTCGTGCTGCTCGACCGCGACATGGAGTCGGCCGAGAAGGGCAAGGCGCATTCCGACGGCCTGATTTCGGACCAGGTGAAGAAGGGCCGCGCCAAGCCCGAAGAGAAAGACAAGTTGCTGTCGCTGATCACGCCGACGGCCGACTATGCCGACCTTGCCGGCTGCGATCTTGTCGTCGAGGCGGTGTTTGAGGATTCAGGCGTGAAGAAGCTCGCCACCGAGAAGGCGGAAGCGGCGCTGAAGTCCTCGGCGATCTTTGCCTCGAACACTTCGACCATCCCGATCACCTCGCTGGCGAAGAACTCGGCGCGGCCGAAAAACTTCATCGGCATCCACTTCTTCTCGCCCGTCGACAAGATGATGCTGGTCGAGATCATCCTCGGCAAGAAGACCGGCGACAAGGCGCTCGCCGTCGCGATCGACTTCGTACGCGCCATCAAGAAGACGCCGATCGTCGTTAACGACACGCGCGGCTTCTACGTCAATCGCTGCGTGCTGCGCTATATGTCGGAAGCCTACAAGATGCTTATCGAAGGCGTCCCTGCGGCGATGATCGAGAACGCCGCCAAGGCCGCCGGCATGCCGGTCGGCCCGCTGGCGCTGACCGACGAGACGGCGATCGACCTTGCCCAGAAGATCATGAAGCAGACCATCAAGGATCTAGGCGAGAAAGCCGTCGACCCGAAGCAGATGGCGCTGATCAACACCATGGTCGACACGCATGGCCGCTTCGGCCGCAAGAACGGCAAGGGCTTCTACGACTATCCTGCCAAGCCGGCGAAGAAGAAGCTGTGGCCGGGTCTCAAGGATCTCTATCCGCAGCTGAAGCCCGAGAAGGTCGACTACGAGGAGCTCAAAGAGCGCCTGCTGGTCACCATCGCCCTGGAGGCGGTGCGCGTCATGGAGGAGGGCATCGTCACCGATCCGCGCGAGGCGGACGTCGGCTCGATCCTCGCCTTCGGCTTCGCGCCGTTCACCGGCGGCGCGCTCTCCTACATCGACGGCATCGGCGCCAAGCGTTTCGTCAAGATCGCCAAGGGCCTGCAGAAGAAATACGGGGCCGAGTTCAAGGCGCCCAAGCTTTTGCTCGACATGGCCGAGAAGGGCGAGACTTTCTACCAGCGCTTCGACCCTTACCAGAAGGGCGAGGTCAAGAAGGCCGCCTGACGAACTCCGATGTATGTTTGGGGGCGCCTCGCGCGCATGATGGCCACGGCGCGTAGCCGTGGCCCTTATCAAATCGGCGATCAGAGCCGGCTGGTCTTTCGCTGCCTGCCGACCGACATCGATTTCAACAGCCATCTCAACAATGCCCGTTACATGATGCTGGCCGATCTTGGCCGTATCGATGTTTTTCTTCGCGTCGGTCTTGTCGCGCTCGCGCGGCGGAACGGCTGGGCGCCGATGATCGGCGGGCTGCAATCGGCCTATGTGCGCGAGATCAGGCTGTGGAGCCGCTTCGAGGTGGTGTCGTCGATCGAGACCTGGGAAGGCACTTCGGTGATCGGCAAGCACCGCTTCGTCCTCGACAATGGGGAGACGGCGGCGCTGATCCTGACCACCGGCGGCGTCTATGACCGGCGCGGTGGCCGCTTTCTCGAAATTGAGGAGGTCGTCGCGGCGCTCGGCAATTCGGCGGAACCGCGCCCGCCGACCGAGCCTGAGCGGGCATTCATGATCTCGCACCGGAACCTGCGCGAAGAGGCCAAGCGGGCCTGATCGAGCAAGCGTTCAATGTTCGGCCCGGAAGGTTTTGCCCAGATCGACCGCGTCGCCAAAATAGTGCCGGAACACATAGAACAGCGGATTCCATCGCGCAGTGTCGATGTGGTTCGTTCCCGGCATGCTGCTGTGCGCATGTACTCGCTGCACGTCTACCTCCATGATGAGGTGCGTCGAGGATGCGCCTTGCTGCTTCGCGCTGCGATGGCAGGTCAGCAGGCGTGTTTCGAACTGCAGGGGACATTCTGCGATGCGCGGCGTCAGGATCAATTCGCTGGGCTGGATCGCAAAACCGCCTAAAGCGAACTTGTCGGCCTCATGAACGAACCCCAATTCGGCCTTATGGGGTGGAACGGATTCGCACCCGTGGTGCGCGCGATCCGTTCGACATTCGCCCAGAGGCTGGCCGCGGGAAAATTGAGGGTGCATTCGCCATCCCGCAGAAGATTGATGGCGCCCTGGGCCGCCGAACTCAAGCCGAGGACCACGCATGAACCCAAGGCCCACGCGGCCGTCATCGTTTCGGGTAACCATCAGGACGACAGGCGTCCCAAAATACAGAACGGATGGGGCGATGGATTGGTGGTTCGGCAACATGAGCAGTCCTTCGTAATTCGAGGACCGCACCCTACCAAGCTTGCGCACCGAGACGTTTCGGCCGGGGTCGAACGATGCATCGCGCACGCGGCGACATGGTCGGTGCCGGCGCCCGGCTCAGGATCGAGCCCGTCAATCTTGCGGAAGCGGCGACTTTCTCTGCAATCCGCTGTTCGCGCCGGTGGACAATTGAATGGTCGCGCGTTAGACAGCAGTGAGGCATTTTTTCCTGTTTTTCGAAGGAGAGCGGACTTGCTCTCACACGATCGCGTCTGGGCCGCAATCGATGCTCTTGCCGAACGCTATTCGCTCTCGGCTTCCGGTCTCGCCCGCCGCGCGGGCCTCGATTCGACCGCCTTCAACAAATCCAAGCGCCTGTCCTCCGACGGCCGGCCGCGCTGGCCTTCGACCGAATCGCTGGCCAAGATCATCGAGGCCACCGGCGCCTCGCTGGAAGAATTCACCGTGCTGGTTGAGGGTCACGGTGCCTCCGCCGCGCCGCCGCCGCGTATGGCCGTGCCGCTGCTTGGCTTCGCCCAGGCCGGTGCCGGCGGTTTCTTCGACGATGCCGGCTATCCCTCAGGGCAGGGCTGGGATCTGGTCGAGCTTCCGGCGCGGGCGGCGGAAACCTCCTATGCGCTGAAGGTCCAGGGCGATTCCATGCTGCCGCTCTACCGCAATGGCGACGTGCTGATCGTCGAGCCGGGCGCGCCGACGCGCAAGGGCGACCGCGTCGTCGTCAAGACCACCGCCGGCGAGGTGATGGCCAAGGTGCTCGACCGGCAGACCGCGAAGTCGGTTGTGCTGGTCTCGCTCAACCCCGCTCACCCGGACCGCGATATCCCGATGAGCGAGGTCGAGTGGGTGGCGCGGATCGTCTGGGCAAGCCAGTAGGTCCGGGCTGGTGCGGGTCCTCCATCTTGCCCTGGCGCTTGTGGCGGTTCCGGCAATGGCGGCGCTGGTCGTCGCCGGAGGCCACTCGCTGAAGGGCAGCGAAAGCGTCGTCGCGGTCGATCAGATCGATCCGGCCAGTGCACTTCCGGGGCAAGACGCCGATGTGGCGCCTCGGGAATCGATAACTGCGGAACCGGCGACGTCCGCCATTCTGGCGCCTGCCGCGCCGCAGCCGCCGAAGCCGGTGGCGCATTCGCGGGCGATCGATCCCGACGTGGTGGCGCCACCCGAAGTGCCTGCCGAGGAACTGGAACGGGTCGAGCCGCGCGCGCCGCTCAGCGATCTGGCGCTGGCCGGTCCGCCCAGGCCGCGGAAAACGAAACTGCCGGATGGCGAGGAGGGCACCAAGTTGCTCCAGCCCGTCGCCACCGCCGCCGGCCTGATCAAGGCCAAGGATTATTCCATCGCCGTGTCGGGCATCGACATCGTCAAAGAGGACGAGACCTGCAGCGACGAAGGCAAGTCATGGGACTGCGGGGTTCGCGCCAGGACGGCATTCCGCGCTTTCCTGCGTGGCCGGACCCTGGTCTGCTCAGTGCCGCCGCAAGACGGGCAGAAGGCCATCGCGGTCAAGTGCTGGGTCGGCAACAAGGATGTCGGTCTGTGGCTGGTGGAAAACGGCTGGGCCCGCGCGGCGCCAGGCGGCCCCTATGTCGAGGCGGGCGACAAGGCGCGCGCGGCGAGGAAAGGCATTTTCGGCGCCGCTCCGAATCTCGGCGGCCTGCCGGCATTGCCGGCCGCCACCGGCCCGGCGCCCGCCGCGCCGAGTTCCATCCTGCCGGCGGAAGATGGCGACGTTACGCAGCCAGCTGACCAGCCAGAGCCCGCTCAATGAGCGCGCGCGTCTCCGTAATGCCGTAGAGCGCCGCGAAAGAGCCGAAACGCGGCCCCCGTTCCTGTCCGATCAGCACCTGATAGATCATCTGGAAGAAGGCGACCGACACGCCGGGTCCGCCTTCCGGGCTCTGCTTGGAATGGTCCTGATAGCGCTCGATCCGCCGCGCGACGTTGAGCGCCGCGTTCTGGATCGCCTCGCCGTCCGCGCTCTGCGGCAGCTCGCCGAGCGCTTCCGAAAGCTTCGCCAGCGCCTCGCGCTCCACCTCGTCGGCGGCGCGATAGACCTTGGTCGGCTTCACGAAGTCGTCGAAATAGCGGATGGCATACCCGGTCAGCCGGTCGAGCTCGGGGTGCGTCTGCGGCGTCACCCCGGACGCATGGCGCGAGATGAAACCCCACAGCACCGCCTTGTCATGCGCGTTGGAGGCGCTGACCAGATTGAGCAGCAGCGCGAAGGGGACCGGCAGGTCGATGGCCGGCGGATTGCCGTCATGCATGTGCCAGACCGGGTTGCCGAGCCGCTCCTTCCACTCCTGGCGCGGATAGGCGGACAGGAAGGCGTAATATTCGTCGACCGCCTTCGGGATAACGTCGAAATAAAGCTTCTTGGCCTGCCGCGGCCGCTGGTACATGTAGAGGCCGAGGCTCTCGGTGGGCGCATAGGTCAGCCATTCGTCGATGGTGAGCCCATTGCCCTTCGACTTCGAGATCTTCTGGCCGTTCTCGTCGAGGAATAGTTCGTAGACGAAATGCTCCGGCGCGCGGCCGCCGAGGATGTTGCAGATGCGGTCGTAGATTGCCGCGTTGGTCTGGTGGTCCTTGCCGAACATTTCGAAATCGACGCCGAGCGCTGCCCAGCGCATGCCGAAATCCGGCTTCCACTGCAGCTTCACATGGCCGCCGGTGACCGGCAGCGTGGTCTCGCTGCCTTCGTCGTCGAAGGTGATGGTGCCGGCCTTGGCGTCGACATGCTTCATCGGCACGTAGAGCACGCGGCCGCTTTTCGGCGAGATCGGCAGGAATGGGCTGTAGGTCGCCTGGCGCTC
>NZ_RZSV01000102.1:0-19903 GCF_004023205.1 Mesorhizobium sp. M1A.F.Ca.IN.020.03.2.1
GGCTCGACAGGTGCGACCGGCGCCACCGGTGCGACTGGAGCTACCGGAGCTACTGGCTCGACAGGTGCGACCGGCGCCACCGGTGCGACTGGAGCTACCGGAGCTACCGGCTCGACGGGTGCAACCGGAGCAACCGGTGCGACTGGAGCAACGGGCTCGACCGGCGCAACCGGTGCAACCGGCGCCACGGGTGCCACTGGAGCCACCGGAGCTACTGGCTCTACTGGGGCGACCGGCGCTACGGGTGCCACAGGCGCTACCGGAGCGACTGGCTCGACCGGAGCAACCGGTGCGACCGGAGCCACGGGTGCAACTGGTGCGACCGGAGCGACCGGCGCTACGGGTGCAACCGGCTCGACAGGTGCGACCGGAGCCACCGGTGCGACTGGAGCAACGGGTTCGACCGGAGCAACCGGTGCGACCGGAGCCACCGGAGCCACCGGTGCGACTGGAGCGACCGGCGCTACGGGTGCCACGGGCTCGACCGGTGCGACCGGAGCTACCGGCTCGACTGGAGCTACCGGAGCAACTGGCTCGACTGGAGCTACCGGAGCAACTGGCTCGACTGGGGCGACTGGAGCAACGGGTGCGACCGGCGCAACGGGTGCAACCGGCTCGACGGGTGCCACCGGGCCGGGCGGCGCAACGGGCCCGACCGGAGCGACCGGCCCCGGCGGCGAGACCGGTGATCGCGACAAAGGCAACAACGGCCATGGCAATGATCCTGACCACAACGACAGCAGCAATCCTGGGAAGGGACATTCCAACGATGGCACTGATGCCGATGGCTCGCCTGGCCATCGCACCGCCGCGGTCACGGCCAACTCGCTCGGGCTCAAGGACACGACGCAGTTCCTGCAATCCGGCTCGACCGACAGTGATGCCGTCAGCCATGCGTCGTTCCGTCAGCTTGTCAGCCAGGCCGCCGGTTCGGTGACGACCGACCTCCTGAATGTTCTCAACACGATCAGGGGATTTGGTCAGAACCAGAACAAGCCGTTGGGTGCAAGCACCGACCTGACCTCGGATCAGAACAAGCAGGGTGCCGGCTTCGCCAACAGCGACGACACGGTGAAGAAGGCGCTGAAGGACATTCTGAAGCCGCATGACTGAGCATGAGTGAGCAGGAATGGCGATCGGACAGACGACGATAGAAGCCGGTCCAAAGCTGAGAAGCGGGCGCGCGGGCTTTGCCGAAGGGCAGGGCCCGCGCGTTCGGCCTTTCCGAGTGGTTAAGGGGCTCGCGCGACCGACCGCCGTGGAGTATCATCAGCGCCACCAGAGATTCCGGCGGGACTGGTCCGCCGCGGGCAATGTCGAACCACCGCCTGCCTACCCGAAGGCGAGTCCATGGTGAACGTTCCTGGGAGTGCTGAAATCCAGCCTGTGGAGCTGCGCGCCGGGACCGCGGCCGACCCGACCGGCATGCCCGGCGGCACCAGCGAAATGGGGCGGAGTCCCGGTGGCCCCGCCGAGTTCGACCAGGTCGGGCCGCGCCTCAAGGCGATGCTCCGGGTCGCGCGCTATCACGGTATCGAGCTCGATCCGAACGAATTCAGGGCAGCGAGCGCAGGCCCGTTTCCAAGCGCTACCGACCTGTCGGAATGGGCGCAGAACGGCGGCATGTGGTCCCGCGCAGTGCGTGTTCGCTGGTCACACCTGTTGCGCTTTCAAGATACCGGACCAGTCGTTCTCTTGTTCAGCGATGGCGGCGCCGGTCTCCTCACCGGGGCGAGTGCCGAGCGCAACGTGGTCTTCCTCAAAAGTCCGGAAGCGCCCGACGATGGTCCATCCACCGCTGTCGACGAGTTGCGCCTGTCGCAGGTGTGGACGGGCGAGGCGGTGCTGCTGCGAAACGCGCGATCCTATGTTGCCGCGGATGCGCCTTTCACCCTTCGCTGGATCGCCGAACTGGTGCGGCTCGAAAGCCGGCCGCTTCGCGACGTGGCCATCGCCTCCTTCACACTCAGCGTTCTGACCATTTTGCCGCCGCTCATCGTCATGACGGTGGTCAACAAGGTATTGCAGTTCAACAGTGTCTCGACGCTGTTGCTCTTGTCGGCCATAGTCGCTGTCGTCTTCGCATACGAGACGCTCCTGGGCCACGCGCGGCGACTGATCATCAACGTCGTCGGAGCCCGCCTCGACACCAAGCTGCAGCTGCACGTTTTCAGCCGCCTCTTGCGTCTGCCGCTCGACTATTTCGAGCGCCACCCCGCCGGCGAGACAATGTACCACCTCGCGCAGGTCTATCGAATCCGCGAGTTTCTGACAGGCAAACTGCTCAGCACGTTCCTGGACCTGATCACCCTGTGCGTGCTGCTGCCGGTGATGTTCTATATCAACGTGACGCTTGCCTGGATCGTCGTTGCCTGCGCAGCGGTGATCATGCTGATCATCCTTGCCTTCCTGAAGCCGCTGCGCCGAAGGTACCAGCGGGTGATCGAGGCCGAGACCTGGAAGTCGGCGGCGCTGGGCGAAACCGTTGTCGGCATTAAGACCGTGAAGGCGCTTGGTCTCGAGCCGCAACGCAAGGCGCTTTGGGACGAGCAGGTGGCGGAGGCGGGAAGCGCGCGCCTCTCCTTCGGGCAGTTCGCCAGCTGGCCGCAGACCCTGGTTACGCCCATTGAACGCGTAATGGTGCTCGGCACCATGCTGATCGGCGCCTATCTCGCGATGAGCGACAGTTCCGGCTATATGGTCGGCGGTCTGTTCGCCTTCATGATGATCTCCCAACGCGTCGCCCAGCCGCTGGTCGGGTTGGTGCGGCTGATCGAAGACTACGAGGAGGTGGGGGCGGCAATCGGCGAGGCGGCATCCGTCCTTAACCGGCCGTTGGAGACGAGTTCGAACTCCCTCGGTCTGCGGCCAAGGCTCCTCGGCGAAGTTACGTTTAGCGATCTGACGTTCAGCTACATCGGTACCAAGACGCCCGCCCTCGACCGGGTCAGCTTCCACATTCCGGCTGGGACCATGTTCGGCATTGTCGGGCGGAGCGGGTCGGGAAAATCGACCATCGCGCGGCTGCTGCAGGGGATCAACCGGGATTACAGCGGGTTCCTGAAGCTGGACGGCGTCGACCTCAAGGAAATCAACCTGCGTCATCTTCGCCAGGGGCTCGGCGTGGTCCTCCAGGACAATTTCCTGTTCCGCGGGTCGATCCGCGACAACATCATCGCCGGGCGCGCAGGCTTGACGCTGTCCGATGCCATGCGTGCCGCGCATCTGGCCGGCGCGGAAGAATTCATCGAACGCATGCCGAACGGATACGACACCTACATCGAGGAAGGTTCGCCCAACCTTTCGGGCGGTCAAAAGCAACGGCTGGCGATCGCGCGCGCCCTCATCCACGATCCGACCATCCTCATTCTCGACGAGGCCACCAGTGCTCTCGACCCGGAAAGCGAAGCGGTCGTCAGCGCCAATCTCATGCGCATCGCCAGCGGCCGCACCATGATCATCGTCTCGCATCGGCTGTCCTCGCTCACCGACTGCGACCAGATCCTGGTCATGGAGCAGGGCAAGGTTCTCGACGTCGCTTCGCACACCGTCCTGCTCGAACGATGCGCGCTCTATCGCCAGCTGTGGTCGCAGCAGAACCGACATTTGGACAATCGTGGCGGCCGGCCGGCGGCCGTACCGCCGCGATTGGTTTGACGATGTGGTGCCGCAACGGGGTCGAGATTGAAATGGTGGTTCTCGCCAAAGATGAGTTGGATAACAAGGGCCGGTAAGCCATGAGTAGCACCTCGCTCACCGTCCGCCAGGCTCGCTGGCGCCGAGCGAAAACGAACGATCCGACGACGCCGGCCATACTCGAGTTCCAATGGCCGTCGACAGCAGTCTCGAATGCGCCGATTCCTCGGGCGGCGCGCGGCATCGTATGGATGATTTCGAGCCTCGTGATCGTCTTGATCACCGTGGCAGGACTGATACCGGTCGACCAGGTCGTGACGACGAGGGGGCTCGTGGTTTCACAATCGCCCAACATCATCGTGCAGCCGCTGGAGACGGCGATCGTCCGCTCGATCGAAGTGCGCGAGGGACAGCATGTGCAAGCCGGCCAATTGCTTGCACGTCTCGATTCGACCTTCGCCTCGGCAGACCTGCAGGCCTTGGCCATGCAGGTCTCTACGCTTGAGGCCGAAGTGGCACGGTTGAAGGCGGAGGCCGACGGCAAGGAGTTCAACTATGACGGCCTCGACCCCAGCTGGACCCTGCAGGCCTCGATCTTCGAGCGCCGCAAGGCGGTCTACGAGGCTAAGCTGGAGAATTTCGATCGGCAAAGCGATGAACTCACTTCCGTGATCTCGCGCGCGCAATCTGATGCCGCTGGCTACCGGCAGCGGCTCTCCGTCGCGGCATCGATAGAACAGATGCGCAAGCAGCTGGAAGAAAGGCAAGTCGGGAGCCGCCTCAATACCCTGCTGGCCGAGGACAATTCGGCCGAAATGTCGCGCGCGCTCGGCAACGCCGTGCAGACGGCGGAAGCTGCCAGGCGCCAGCAGGCTGCGGTAGCCGCCGACCGCGCCGGCTACATTCAAGGCTGGCGCGCGGAAGTCTCGCAAGGTTTGTCGGAGGCGAGCTCTCGCATGTCCGACGCGCGCGAGCTCTTCAACAAGGCAAAGCTGCGCAAGCAACTGGTCGAGCTGAAAAGCGAAGGAGATGCCATTGTCCAGTCCGTGGCAAAGGTGTCGGTCGGCTCGGTCCTGCAGTCGGGCGAGCGCCTGATCACGCTGGTGCCCGCCAAGGCGCCGCTCGAGATCGAGACAAATGTCGTCGGCCGAAGCAGTGGCTTCGTCCATGTCGGCGATCCTGTCGTCATCAAGTTCGATACCTTCCCCTATTCGCAATACGGCCTCGCTCACGGCACCGTGCGCACGCTCAGTCCGGATTCCTTCTCCGCTCAGGAGCAAGCCCGCGATCCAGACAGTTCGCTGGCAATGCTGCCCTCGAACACAGAACCGTTCTATCGGACGCGCATTTCCATCGATCAGGTCGCGCTGCATGACGTACCCGCCGGGTTTGCCCTCACCCCCGGCATGCCGGTGACCGCCGACGTTCAGGTCGGCCGGCGCACGGTGCTCAAATACATGCTTGGGGTGATGCTCCCGATCGGTCAGGAAGCGATGCGCGAGCCGTAGTCTGCAGCTCAAGAGGAACCGGAGCAGCCAGAGGCTGGCATCGATGACAATTCTGGATCGCCTGACTGGTTTGGCTAGCCCATCCGTAGCATTGCGCAGGGCGACCCAGCTTGCTGAAAATGGCAAGCCCACCGAGGCCTTTCCGCTCTTCGCCACGGCTGCGCGTGCGGGCATAGGCCAGGCCGAGTATCGGGTCGCGCGTTGCTATCTCGAAGGTTCCGGCGTGCCGCCCAGCCGGGCAGAGGGGACGCGCTGGCTGCGGCGAGCAGCGGATCACGGGAGCGCTGATGCGCAGGCGCTTCTCGCCGCACTTTACGTGACCGGGATGGCGACAGCCGAGGCTGACAAGGGCTCCGAGTCGGAACGCCTGTTCGTGGAGGACACGACGAGCGAGCCAGACTTTGCGTCAGCGCTCGACCTTGCCACGAAGGCGGCCGAGGCCGGCTCCGCCACCGGCCAGGCACTCCTCGGCTACATCCTGACCAGCGGTCCCGAACCGATGCGCGACGCGGATGCTGCCTGTAAGTGGTACGAGCGGTCGGCTGCGGCCGGCTGCGCCGAAGGAAGCCTTGGTTTTGCCCTTTCGCTGGCACGGCGGGGTCTGTCGGCAGACCGGTCCAGGATTGCCGATGAGGTCCGGCGGGCGGCGGACGCTGGCTTGCCGACAGCGATCTATCTTCTCGCGATCCTGACCGAACATGGCCTCGGTGTCGCTGGCGACCTTGCTGGCGCGGTGCGACTATATCAGTCAGCTGCGGAGAAGGGGCTTGCTGCGGCCCAATTCCGATTGGGTCTGGCGCTTGTCGACGGGAGCCTCGGCGACCAGGATCCTATGGCTGGAGAGGCCTGGATACGGCGTGCGGCATTGGCGGGTAATTTCGAGGCGGCGAATCTCCTCGGCGATCGTTACGTGAAGAGCCGGCCGCCCGACTTTTCAGAGGCGGCAATTTGGTATCGTCGTGCGGCCGAGGGGGGGCACCAGGCCGCCGCCCGTGCGCTGGCCTCTCTCTACCTGACGGGAAACGGTGTCGCCAGGGACGAGCAAGAGGGGGCGCATTGGCTGCGCACCGCCGCAAGCAGCGGGAACCGGGCAGCGCAAGTCGATCTGGCCAATCTTGTTCTTCAGGGAGCCGGCGAGCCGGACGATATCACGAGCGTAGCGGGGTGGTTCGAGGCGGCCGCATTATCGGGCGACCTTATCGCCGCCTTCAATCTCGGGCTATGTTTCGCCAAAGGCGTCGGCGTGCACCAGGATGAAACTCGCGCCGCGCAATGGCTGAGGCGCGCGGCTGAAGGCGTGGCTGAGGCTCAGTACATGTATGCGCGCATTCTCAGGGACGGGCGCGGCGTGGCTGCCGACGCGCAACAGGCTCGTGCCTGGTTTGCCCAAGCGGCCGAAGGCGGCATGCTCGATGCGCAAGTGGCACTTGCTGAGATGCTGCTCAATGGCAGCGGAGGCAAACGCTCTCCCGAAGCCGCAATACAGCTGTTCCGACGGGCTGCTGCCGACGGACATGCCGGCGCAATGTTTGCTCTCGGCGCGCTGCAGAGCTCCGGCGAGGGACTGCCGGTCGATCACGTGGCGGCGCAGAAATGGTTTGCGGCCGCGGCCGAGCGTGGGCACGGGCAGGCCCAACTGATGCTCGGCCGATATTTCTCGAAGGGCCTAGCCGGAGAGCACTACCCGGCAGTCGGCCGCCTTTGGCTCGAGCGAGCGGCGGCGCAAGGTCTTGAGGAAGCGGCCGACGAACTTTCCGAATTGGCCGGCTGAGGCATTCACTGCCAAGGCTTAGCACCGGCATCGGTCGCGCCCGACTACTGCGCGCCCGGCGTCCACTCAGGCAGCGGCGCTAGGCTGTGGTTGAACTGTTTCCACCACATGGACTTATCGATCTCGCAGCAGGCGAGAAGCAGGTTATGCGCCTTCTCGAAAGCCTGGGTAGCGATTTCATCAAAGGTCATCTGCGCGTCGTACGGGACCGACACCACCAGTTCCTGACCGGTTTGTGTGCCGCCTTCGTCGACCTGAAGATAAAGCCAAACGACGAAATGCGCGCCCTGGCCATTCGCGTCGGCGTTGCCGATCTTGATGCGGTCGATGCCTGCTGCAGTGACTTTCATGCCGAAGTCCTTCATTTTGGGATTCATGGAATTCCAGAAGTTCGCAGCAATCAGAAAGGTTCCGGGACCGCTGTTCCTATGGTGAAGCATTGATAAAGAGGTACCACCTGGCTGCCGGGCGGGGCGCAAGCGGCCACGCGCGCACAACCTCGGTCCGAACCCTGGACGTCCGATCGTCGCCGTCTTGCCCTACTGACGGTGCCATGTGATGGTTTTATATAACCTATTGATTTAATTGAATAAGCTTAGGCCCGGATGCCTCTATGCAGCAGCATCGCAACGTTGCCTTTTGACGGCGGAGCCCAGGAACGCTCCGTTGCCAGCAAACCTTCGCGCGTCGGCCCGTCGACCGATCAACCGCGCGCCGAAGGGCTGTTCATTGCAACGCACTGGGATGGCGCGCGTTTTATTGATTGGCAGGGCGGTGACCAATGTGTGAGCGCCGCTTCATAGGCTGACAAGTCGGAGGCGATTAGGTGGCTAAGTTCAAAGAAGCCCTTGAGCGCGGCAAGAAAGCTCCTCGCCAGCAAAAGGAGGATGCGAACGCCAAGGTGCCGGATTTCGGCACCCAAGCCAGGGCCTGGCTGGACGATGTCGTTGTTGCGTCGTTGGTAGCGGCCAAGGCAGAGGTGTCGGGCGAGATGACCATCGACATAGACACCGTTCCGCGGGGCCGTGACAAAGCGCTGACGCCCTCTGTTCGGTTTCGAATCTACCGAAAGCCGGAAGTGAAAAACACCGCCGGAAGGGTATTCACCGTCAACGTTCACGTCAGTGGGGAGGTGTCGGTTTCGTCACCCGGTATGGTCGCCGAGGATGTTGGAAATATAGGGAACAGGTCCGGCGAGAGGTTTCGCAATTTGGTTGTCAAGCTGATCGAAGACGCCGCTAGGGACATGAGCTAGCCCGACTGTCATGCTCGATTGGTCGACCCGGCCGAGGAGATCCCCACCTCAGCTCGGCCTTCTGGTCGTCAGGCAGAAAATCTTTCACCGTCAAGCGTGACCTCGATAGTGACGCCGGCCGGGTCCCAGTTTCGCTCGACTCGGCCCAACTGGCTCGCGGCGACGCGGACCAGGCGGCTCCCGAAACCTTCTTCTTCGGTTGCGACGGGAGGTGGTCCTCCAACCTCTCGCCATTGAATAATCACCTTGCCGTCCCGATTGGCGCAAGCGATCTCTATTGAGCCGGCGGCCGCCGAGAGGCTGCCATGTTTGGCAGCGTTGGTGGCGAATTCGTGCAGCAGGAGGGAAAGCGGCGTGATCATTGCCGCAGGCACGGGGATATCGATGCCGGTGATCGCGAAGCGGGGATGCTCATTGGCCACATGGCGGTATGGCGCGAGGATCGCGTTCACCAATGTATGCAGGCTCGCGGAGACCTGAGCAGAGCGGCCATCCGACGTGAGCATCGTCAGCGCATGCGCCCGCGCCAAGGCACCGAGGCGGTCAGACACGATCGAGGCGAGCGCCGCCGGCGTTTCGGCGGTCGAGGCGCTCAACTTGATGATCGAGCTTGCGATGGCGAAGAGGTTCTTCACCCGGTGGTCCATCTCGCGGAGCAGTATCTCCCGCTGCTCTTGTGAGCGCAGCCGCTCGGAGATGCCGCGGGCGATCTTGGAAGCACCGACAATTGTGCCCGACGCGTCCGCGATGGGGGAAACGGTCAAAGAGATGGGAACGATACTGCCGTCGTTGCGCAGGCGAACGGTCTCGAAATGCTCGACATGCTCTCCATCTCGGATGCGCGCCAGAATCTCCCGGTCCTCGTTCTGGCGATCGGGCGGTATCAGCAACATGAGCGAACGACCGATAATTTCCGCGCGGGGGTAGCCGTAGAGACGCTCGGCGCCACGGTTCCAGTCCGTGACGATGCCGTCCGGATCCGTCGCGATGATCGCGTCATCTGAGGATTCGACAAGCGCGCTTAGCCGCGCTGCAGTGGTTTCCGCCTGGTCCCGTTCGATCGCAAACCCGAGCTGGCGGGCAATGGTCAACGCAAGTTCGCGTTCACGATCGGTGAAGCTATGGGGTGCTGGGTAGTAGACCATGAACTTGCCGATGAGCTCGCGGGAGCTGGCAAGCGGGATAAAGGCCAGCGCTTCGATGCCTTCGCCGAGGACCGTTTCGATGAGTTGCTGAGATTCACCGCTGAACCGAATATCCTCGACAAAGATGGGCTTGGCGTCGCGCTGATCGCTTGTCCACGGCGTGTGGCCGTTGACAGCCTTGCGGTATTCTTCAGACAGTGAGCGCCACGCGACGAAGCTCATGACGCCGTGATTGTCAAATTTCAGGATCGAGGCGCGCGACGAACCGAGGGCGTCGCATATGGCATCCAGGGCCGCATCGTAGATCTCGACGAGGCCATGGGCGCGGTAAAGTCGGTCGGTGAGGCGAAAGAGGACGGTTTGCTCGCGGGCAATATCGCCGTCGGCTTGCTCACGCTGGCCGCGCCCTGTGGCCGTAACACTCATAGCCCCTTGCTGCATCGAGTCCTTGACCCAATCGCCTAACGCAGCACCGCGTCGATCGCCTCTTCGACCGCCGGGTACGATCCCCGACCACGCTCGACAATATGCGCTTTGCGCGGTTTCGCAATAGGACTTGTCGCCTTGCGCGGCGGCTGGTGTCGCCGACGAGCCGCGAGCGGCGCCCGTCTAGCGGCTTTAGCCAAATGGCAATTCGCCTAAGCCCCGGCGGTCCCAAATCAAGGTGCGCTACCAGGCTGCGCTGCACTCCGACGCTCGCGGCATTTAAAGCTTCCGGGGCCGGCCCAAAACGGAAGCCTCGCGCGCAGACTAGCGCCTCAGCGCCTTTGCTTGGCAATCCTGCCGGCGATCGCCGCGCCCTGGATGCGCGCATTGGCGAAGCAGCCGCGAATGCTCGGCCGCATGCCGGTGAACCAGAGGCCGGGCAGTTTCGGGTCGTTCGCCGGGCCGTTGAACAGCGGCACTCCCTTGGCATCGAGCACGCCGAGCCTGCCCACCATCGCCTCCAGCCCGGTGCGGTAGCCGGTGGCGGCAATGACGATGTCAGGCGCGATCGACTGGCCGCTTTCGAGAACGACGCCGTCGTGCCTGAATTCCTTGACCTGCGGCACGACGATGATGCGGCCGGCCTTGATCGCGTCGACCGCACCGTCATCGGCGGCGATCGCCGTATAGTCCGAGCCGAGGCGGCTGGCGCCTCCGGATGGGGCGGGGGGCAGGCCGTACTTCCCGAGATCGCCGAAGACCAGCCGCTGCGTCGCCGCCATCACCGCATCGGCGAGCCGGGCAGGCAGTCTCGCCATGACGGGCGAGAAACGATGCACGGCGATCTTGCCGATGCGCTTGGGCAGCAGCGACGGCCCGTTGCGCGCCGAGAGCCACATCTGCCCGGTCTCGACCCCGGAAAGATGGTTGAGCGCGTCGAAGCCGGAATTGCCGGCGCCGACCACCAGCACTTTTGTCCCAGCATAGTCGCTCGCCCGGCCGAAATGCGCCGAATGGACGATCTTGCCCGAAAAATCCTTCATGCCTTTCCAGGCCGGGATAAAGGGTTGTCGGTCGCGCCCGGTGGCGATCACCACGTGGCGCGCCGCTCGCGGTCCCGTGCTGGTCTTCAGCAGCCAGTGATCGCCGCGGAAATCGATTTCCTCGACGACGACGCCGAAGGCGATCGGCAGCCGGTGCGTCTGGGCGAAGTCGTTGAACAGGCGGATCACCGCGCTGCGGTGCGGAAAGGCGGGCGTGCCTTGCGGAAATGAAACGCCGGGCAGCGTTGAGAGGTCGCGATGCGTGTTGAGATGCAGGTTCTCATGGCGGTGGTGCCAGGGCTCGGCCAGCCGCCCCTCGCGCTCGAGGATCTCGGTGGCGATCCCGGCCTCGATCAGGGCGTAGGCCGCCGCCAATCCGGCCGCGCCGGCGCCGATCACGATCGCGCCTTCGAGGATCGCCGGCTCGCCGGTCCAATCCGACGAGATTTCCGCTTCCATGCCCATTCTTGTCTTTATCGTCGTCATGGCTCTCACGTGCCACGGCCATGTATCCGACATATGCCGCTGACGAGGCAATGGGAATAGGCCGTGGTTGCAAAGAGCCCGGCATTGTGTCGCGGATAGGGAGATTACCCGTTGGCGGGGTCGGCGTGGCGATGCACCAGCTTGAAGGCGCCGTCCTCCAGCCGGAACACTTCCGTCACCCGCAAGGTCATCTCGGCCGGGTGTCCGTTCTTGCCCATGCGCGCCCTCGCATGCTGCAGCCCGGTCCAGAAGGCGAGATCGCCGCTCGCGGAGGCCTGCAGCACCTCGATGTCGGTGCTGCCGCCTTCGTGGAAGCTGGCGGCGTCGCGCTCGTATCGGCCGGCAACGGCATCGGCACCTTCGAGATGGTCGCCGCGCGGCGAAAAGAAGGTGGCCGGCTCGCTATGCGTCACGATGGCCTTCAGCGATGTAGCATTGCCGTTGACGTAATCCTCGGCGATCTTCTCGCGGTGCTTCATGAAGGCGTCGAAGGACGAGCCGCCCGGCCGCACGGTTCTGATCCACGTCTCCAGCGCCTCGATGAAACCTTTCAGAAAGGCGGCCGTGTCGCTGTTCTTAATCGCGCCGCTGTCGTCGAGCAGCTCGGCGACATTTCCGATATAGGCCTCCGGCTGCTGCATCACCGGCATGTCGAGGAAGACGAAGGTCTGCCTGAGCGCCTGGTTGGAACCGAAGGCGCCGATCTTGCCTGGGCTGACGCTGACGACGCCGGCGGGCAGGCCTTTGAAGACGCTCTTGCCAGAGGGGCGTGAGCCGACGTCGAGGGCGTTCTTCAGGCAGCCCGGGATCGAACGGTTGTATTCCGGCGTGACGAACAGCACCGCGTCGCATTCCCCGATGGCGGCGCGGAACGCCGACCAGGCGGCAGGCGGCGTCTCGCCGTCGAGATCCTGATTATACAAAGGCAGCTCGCCGATCTCGATGAAGCGGCAGCGCAACGAATCCGGTGCGCGGGCCGCCAGCGCCTTGGCGATCTTGCGGCTGTAGGATTGGGCCCGCAGACTGCCGACAAGCAGGGCCAGCTGCAGGACGGGATGTTCGGTTGTCATGGTCATGGCGGACTGTCCAGGCTTGTTGAGGGGGATGGCGACGCGAGGCGGACGAAGGCCCCGCAACCTTGGACCTTTGGTCGGAGCGGCTGTGCTGGTCGCCTCTCATTTCGGTTAATGTCCGGGCTGGCGCGAGGTTCCGACCTCCGCTGGCCAAGCCGTGGCTGCGTATGGCCTTGCCGCCGGCGCCGTTGCACAGTATTGACGGGCTGGCGCGTGGCCTAAGGCTCCATTCGGCCTTTTGGCGCGCGCTAAATGATTGCCCGGTCTTCGGGCGGCAAAGAGGTGGCCATGTCCGCGCGCATTTTCAGCCCAGCCAAAACCGCGATGCAGTCCGGCAAGGCCAAGACCGGCCACTGGGTGCTGGAATTCGATCCAGCCCAGCGCAAGAAGATCGATCCGCTGATGGGTTACACCTCGTCCGGCGATATGCTGAGCCAGGTGCGGCTCACCTTCGATACCAGAGAAGAGGCGGTCGCCTATGCCGAGAAGCAGGGCATTGCCTATCGTGTCGAGGAGCCGAAGGAGCCGAAGCGCCGGCAGATTTCCTATTCGGACAATTTCCGCTATGACCGCAGGACGCCCTGGACCCATTGAGCAATCCGAGCAAAAGTGCACAGCGGTTTTCCGTCCGGAATTGCGTAACAAAATCGGAGCGGATCATCCTTTTAGATCGATCCGCGTACTCGCATCAGCCGGCTCCGGCCGGCCAGCGGTCCCGTAGCTCAGCTGGATAGAGCACCGGCCTTCTAAGCCGATGGTCGCAGGTTCGAATCCTGCCGGGATCGCCATTAATTTCAATCACTTAGCGCTTTCCCGGCTAAGGGTTCCAACTCGAAAAAGAACCGATTTCCAACTTTTAATCCTTTTCGCGGTTCCACTTGCGGCCGAAGCGGCGGCAAGTTCGCGCTCAGCGCCTGCTTCGACACCCACGGAACGCTCGATGATGGCATGAAAGCGATCGTTCCCGAGGTGATCGCCCGCCGATGACCTGAATATCTGATCCAAGTGGAAACACGGCGCTTTGGGGAATTTGGATGCTTGAAGACGCGCGCGGTGCCCAGTATATCCGCGCCGAAGGGCAGACGGACTCAGAGTGTTACAGGAAAGTTATCTCGAATTTGTATTGCGCTGGCATCTGTATCGCAGATGGCATCGTCCGCCGCGTCCGAAGAGGCAGGCTGAGTTCGACTTTCATCAGCTGATGAAATCCCTTCCGCGCCATGGCCTTTTCATCGACCTCGGGGCCAATGTAGGCGACGTTACCCGGCACGCTCTCAGCTATGGCATGAAGGTAATCGCCTTTGAGCCGGACCCTAGGGCTCTCAAGATCTTGAAGGGCCGGTTCGGCAATGACGAGCGGGTAACGATCATTCCAAACGCGGTAGGCGGCTCCGCGAGGACGGCAATCCTTAATCAGAGGCCCGACACGAAAAATGTCCGGATGACCGAGTGGTCATCTCTGTTCGAGGTGCCCGAGCACGCGAACGGCCCCGCCGTTGAAGTCGAAGTGATCGATCTCGTGCAGTTTCTGAGAGGGATCGAGGAACCGATTGCCGTTATTAAGATGGACATTGAGGGTGCGGAAGCGGAATGCATCGAGTCCATGCTCGATAACGGCATCTATCGGTCCATCGGTCATGTTCTGGTGGAGACGCACGAAAGGCTTTCGCTGGATTTGGCCAATCGGATCGCCGTGCTTCGCGACCGCATCAGTAGAGACGGGATTAACAATATAGACTTGGGCTGGGGGTGATCTCAGGCTGAGAATCACGAGAGCTATGGCTGGCTCATTTACTGCTAAATCGCAGAAGGGCTGCGGGGAGCTCTGCATATGTCTATCTTTTCCAAATGGTTGCGGGATGCCCGCTCTAAACTTCCGGAGAATGTTGCTATCGGCCGCCACACTTACGGCGTGACGTGGCGAAAGGTTCTGTTCCCATCGAAGGAATCACCTTTGCAAGTAGGGGCCTTCTGCTCGATCGCGGGTGACGTGCTTTTCATGTGCTCCGGTCAGCATTCGACCGGCAGCGCCACCTCATTTCCAATCCACAGCCGGATACTGAACCAACCGGAGCCGATCGGAAATGGCGGCAAACCAGGCGGCATCACGATCGGCAACGACGTCTGGATCGGCCACGGCGCCATAATTTTACCAGGAGTTGAGGTCGGCGATGGCGCGGTGGTAGGCGCCGGGGCGGTGGTCACTAGGACCGTGCCGACCTATGCGATCGTAGGCGGGTCTCCGGCCCGGCTAATCAGATATCGCTTTTCGCAAGACGTCATCTCGAAGCTGCTGGCAATCCGGTGGTGGGAGTGGGAGGACGATAAAATAAAAAGAGAGGCGGGCGCCCTCACTGGTCCCATCGAAACTTTCATCGAGAAGCATTTTGTGACAGGCACTAGGGCTAAATAGGCTCACAAACGGTTCAAATGACCAATTCGTGTTTTTTTCTGGCGGCAGATGCCAAGTACTTTCCGTATGCATGCCTAGCAGCGCGCAGAATTCTCGACGTTTCGCGCAAAACGACACCTGGTTTCATCATGCATCTCGGGGCAAATCAGGACGATGTCGGCATTGCGTATCGGTTGCTGAAAGACCGTGTCCGGATCGTGGACGTGACGAACTTCATGGCTGACTCGGGCTACCGTTTTCGCCCGGGGAGCGTCGCCACTTTCATCCGCCTGTTCGCCGACCGGTTCAGCGAATTCGCGGTATACGATCGCATCGCACATATCGACTGCGACGTTCTGTTCAACCGCGACATTGCCGATCTGGTGGACCAGCCTATCCACGCGCACCTCCTAGCGGCCCACGACGACTACATGTACTTCCGCCCGGGTTACCGAGACGAGATGTCGATGCAACCGGGCGCGCCCTATTTCAATGCCGGCATTATCGTCTTCAACATGCGGCCGGTGCGAGAGGAAGACCTGTTGAAGCAGGCCCGAAAGCTCGCCGTTGACGGACAAATGAACGACCAGAACGCGCTCAATGTCGCCTTCGAGGGCAAATGGCAGACGATGCACCCGAACTGGAATCTGATGTCGAACGGCGCCCGGGATTATCGGTTTTCTCAGGCCTATGCACGGCATTTCGCGGGCGGCAAGCCTTGGGGCAGCCAGATTGGAGTCGAGCTTGAAGCCCTCAAGATCTGGCGCGATCTGGCAGAGGATACGCCTTGGAATAAGCCCTTCCGGCAGCGGCTGCCGTTCGAGCGCGGGATAACGAAACGCTTCCTCCGGCGCTTCGATGCCGTCGGTGGTCTCTTCGGTAACGACGTGCATCGCCGCCGCGCGCGTTACGACGCGGGGAAAATGCACCAGATCTACGCAAGGCAAGCGGAAGAGGGCGCGATGGCCGTACAATTCCCGGAGGTGCTCGGCGGGTTTGGCTGATCTTCTTTCCAAATCGGCCGCTTCCTGTGGATATTAGCCGCCCGTTCACCATGCCTCTCGCTTCGCATTGAGCGCCGGCGGCCGGCTCGTTGAAATGGTACCGCCTGAACAACAGGCGCCCCGAAAGTCCAGCGGCCGGCGTTTTCATGTATCCCCGTCAGGATGTCCGCAAGGGCGTGCTGAAAAGTATGCGTCGGTCGCTGCCCCTCACTCGCTGGGATGCCGCAACCGATACCGCACAAAATCAAGCCCGCCCCGGCGATGGGAAGCCGGAACGGGCTCGGCTTGGGTCTGGAACCCGTGTAGTCAGGAGACTACGGAGAAGTAACAGGTCGGCGGCTGCAATGTTCCGAAGTTTCTGGCTTACGGGCCGCCGGGAGCAAGTCCTTAGCGGTAATTCGAGACGATCCGGGTGGCGGATTTTTCCGCACGGGATCGCGACACGCTTCAGGCCAGCAGGCCGGCGGCCTTCGCTGCCTTGCGCAGGGTTTTGCGGGCTTCGGTAGGACTTCTCAAGCCGTCGAGCGCGTCGCGGCAGACGCGGCTTGCCGACCGCCAGGCGCGGTCGCGCGCCCGCCTTGGCCAGCGCAGGTCGAGGCATTCGACTGCCTCGAAGCAGCTTGAGACCTTGCGATGTCCGCTTGGTTCGAAATCGATCACGACCGGCTCGGAAAACCAGACGTCGTTCATCACATGCTCCGTTCGTATGTTGGTCTTTTGATAAGCAACGGCGCCGGCAGGCGCCTGTCGGGATGCGGGCCGATCGGCGGACCCCGCGCATTAACCAAACACTGCCGATAATGTTCCGGAGAATTTTAGAGATTAGCGATGGGCCGGCCGGAGTTGGCTCACGCAGCGGATTCATTGCGCCGGCGCGCCGCGCAAAAAACATGTGACAACGTCACTGGCCGCGCTGTCGCCCGCGGCGAGATCGGAGCCGAAAGGCGGATGAACGCGTCAGGCAGCGGTTCCGGCCGGCGCGGAAGCGTCCGGTCAATTCGCGCGTCGTGTCGCTCTTCTACAGAAGACAGGATGCCGCCTTGGCACTATTCGACCAGCACATGCGCTTCGCGCGCTGCGCTGATGAAGACTTCCCTGGCATTGTCGGCCGGAACGTCGCCGCTCATTGCCCGGCGGCAGGCGCGCAGCGCCGCGTCATGCTGCGCGCTGCCGGCGTCGCGCCATTGGCCCGTCAGCAGCTCCACAGCCTGCTGGGCGTTGGAAATGTGTCGGATCGAGCCTGCCACGCCGACGGCGACTTCGACCGGCCTGGAAAACCATCCCTGGATCATCGCGAAACCCCTAATGCGTTGTGAGCGGATGATAAACGCGCCACCGCGCGGCAAGTTTCATCCCGATATTTCAACAGGATGTGAGCAGCGCGCCGGTAACGGGCGTGGCTGCCGGCTATCTTCCGAGCGGCTTGCGGGACAGTTCGATGAGTTCCGTCTCATCGGTGATGCCGGCCATGTAATTGGCGATGATGCGGGAGGCGCGCGCCTCCTTCTGCTCTTCGGTTTCTCCATCGATGCGGCCGCTCTCGAAGACACGCCCCAACAGCGCCGTCTCGGCGGGCGTGAATGTGTTTCGCGACATGTTGGACACGGGCTTCTTCCTCCAGCTCATGTCCCCCTTGCTCCCCGGCTAAACATTAGCACGGGTTCGGAAACGGGGTGAGTCCTCAAGGAAACGGCGACAACGTGCGTCTTTCGCGGCGCCGGGCCGGCCAGGTTTCGTCTCGTTGTCTGCTCGAAGGCATGCCGGAGACTGGGCCAGCTTCGCTATCTTGCTGAAAGGACGAAGCGCTGATACTCATTAGCGGCGCGGAATTATTCCGAGTCTGCGCCAACTTGCGTCGCGCAACAACGCGGCGCAGGCTGTCCGAGACCAAGATCCCGACGTGGTGGCAACCGGGTTACGGAGGGTATTGGTCGAACAAAGAAGCAGGGCAGGTTCCGACTGCGTGTCGGAGCAGGCCCATCAAATGCTCTGGAATTCCGAAGCCATTGCCCCCGTGGCCTCGGAAGAGCATGAACATGGGGAAACCGATGGTGACCAAGAAACTTACCGCCAACGCAGAAAGCGCGGCAGCCTTTCTTGCGGTAATGGGCAACGAGAAGCGTTTGCTCATCATGAACTACCTGGCCGAGGGCGAATTGTCTGTCGGCGCGCTCGCCGACAAGGTCGAACTCAGCCAGTCCGCACTCTCCCAGCATCTGGCCAAACTGCGCAGGTTTGGCCTGGTCGACACCCGCCGCGACCGCCAGATGGTCTATTATTCCTGCAAGTCGTCCGCAGCGCGTGAGCTCCTCGTTCTGCTCGACGGGCTGCTGACGATGGACAGGCCGCTCGCCGGCCCGGCCCGGCAGGCTCTTGTCGAAAGAATGCGGCCGCCGCAGGCCGCCTGAACGGCTCCGACGCAGGCGAGGGCGAGCAGCCTTCGCCTGCGCGGCGCGCCCTCCAAACAGGATGGCAACACGTCGGCCGGCATACATGCCCTGGCCGCGCTTTGTCACTTCATCAGCCGGGACGCGATCCTGGCCAGAATGCTGCCGGGAAACCGGTAGCGGCCGGATTTTGTCATGTCGTCACGGGCTGGCCGTCGTCGCCGATCGGGCTCGACTTCTCGCGCTCTTCCCATCACTTTTGATTGAAGGATGCTGCCCCGGCGCGGTCGCGGATGCTCACAAGCCGATGATATTATAGGCTTTTCTGCCGCCGCCGCCCGCTCCCGGCACGCCGAGGTTTACGGATTTGTAAATCGCGCGCCGGACTTCGGGTGGCTAGACTTTTACGCGATCCACACCCCCGGATCACCACGGGCCAGACTTCCACTTTGGCACCGTCAGAGGCTCGTCGCTCCCGGCGGGCCTCTTTCGTTTTGGTGCAAAGTCGCGGTTTTATGGTGCGGCTCGCCGGCGCGTAATCACGCTGCGCACGGCGAGCACCAGCACGGTGATAATGATCAGGATCACCGAAAGGGCTGCGATCGCCGGATCGATGTTGTCGCGCAGGCCCATCCACATCAGGCGCGGCAGCGTAATGGCGTTCACCGAGGTGATGAACAGCGTCACGCCGATCTCTTCCCAGGAGAGCACGAAGGAGAGGAGCGCCGCGGTGACGATGCCGAACTTGATGTTGGGCATGATGATGCGCGTCGCGCGCTCCCACACACTGGCGCCCAGGCCTCGTGCGGCGAGGTCGATGCGCCGATCGAGCTGGCTGAGCGAGACCAGGATCAGAACGGTGGCGAAGGGCACCGTCATCACCGAATGCGCCATCGCGACACCCAGCCAGGTGTCGTAACCGAAGGAGGATGAGATGCCGGAGACCGAGGTGAGCAGGAAATACAGGGTCACCGCCGAGACCACCGGCGGCACCACCATAGGCAAAAGGACGAAGCCGACCAGGGCGGCGGTGAAGCGCGGCTGGAACATCCACACGCCGAGGCTGAAGGTGAGCGCGAGCACCGTGGAAAGCGCGCTGCTGACCACACCGATGCGGATCGAGAGCAGGATGGACTCGAGCCAGCGCGGATCCTCGATCAGCGAACGGTAGTGGCGCAGCGACAGTTCGCCGGTCGGCATGGTCAACATGCGGCTCGGCGTCAGCGACACCGGGATGACGGCGAGCAACGGCATAAGCAGAAACAGCGCCACCAGGACGGCGAGGATGAGCGAGACGGGGCCAGGGCGGTAGGTCGGCATCGCCCTACACCAATTGCTTCGGTTTGACGTAGCGGAACAAAAGCGCCATCAGCGCGCCGACGAACACCACCAGCACGACGCTTATCGCCGCGCCCAGGCCCCAGTCCGGGCTCTGGAAGATGCGAAGATAGATGAGTTCGGCGATCATCACGCTGCGGCCGCCGCCGAGGATCGCCGGCGTGACGAAGAAGCCCAGAGAAAAGACGAAGGTGATCATCGCCGAGCCGATGATGCCCGAGCGCGTCATCGGCACGAACACCGTCCAGAAGGTGCGCATGCGGCTGGAGCCAAGCCCGCGCGCCGCGAGCAGCACGCGCTCGTCGAGGCTGCGCATGGCCGAAGCCAGCGGAAACACCGCGAAGGGGATGAGGAAATGCGACATGCCGACGATGACGCCGAACTCGTTGCGCACGAGCGTCAGCGGCTCGGAGATGAAGCCGATCGATTGCAGCCAGGT
>NZ_RZSV01000103.1:0-19826 GCF_004023205.1 Mesorhizobium sp. M1A.F.Ca.IN.020.03.2.1
TTCCAAGAGGACGACGACACCGTGATTGAACCCAACATGACCTTCCACGTCCTCATCGGTATTTTTGAGAAGGATGACGGCTACATCTTCAGTGAGACTGTCCGGGTGACCGAGAACGGCGCGAAGTGCTGAGCAGCATGCCCCGTGACCTGCTGGTAAATTACTGAATTTTCCAAGATGCGATGCCGCACAGGGGACGGTCGTGGAAACGGCTGTGCACAACGGATAGGCAAGGAATCTCCCTCTCGTCCGGCAGCGCGGATGGAAGACCGTGTGCCCACGAGAGGGTTTCAAACGGGACCCGCATCACAAGGGGCAACGTCGGCTGTCATCTGAAAACGCGATGGTACCATTCGCGACTTTATGTTGGTGAATCCAACGCGATGTGGCGCATATTTGACGGGCAGTGGTTCGAACTGCATCCCGCCCCGTCAACGCAAAGTGAAATTCAGTGCAGATCAAAGATGTCCGTCTCGCGCCTGGCAATGGCGGATTTTTCTGTGGCGACCAAGCTGCTGTCCGGACCGGCGCGACTGGGGACGGCTTCATCTATCTTGGTGAACTGACAACGCCCGGGTTTACGTCCATCCGTGTTCCCGCATCTTCACGCAGAGTTGGACTCCTTCTTGCCGGCGCCACTGTGGTTAGGACGACCTGATGGGTGCCCGTTGGGCTGATCCCACTTACGACGTCAATGCAGTTCAATATTGTTGATTATCCAATGCGCTATTCCGGTTTCACTCTAATCGCTCAAGCTTTGAAGGGGCATACCGGCTGGCAGCCGGTTTGGCGTGATGCTTCGCCCAAGTCCACGTATGACGTCCTGATCATCGGAGGCGGCGGGCACGGCTTGGCGACCGCTTTCTATCTCGCCGAGAACCACGGCATCCGCAACGTCGCTGTGCTAGAGAAGGGCTATGTCGGCGGCGGCAACGTCGGCCGAAACACCACGATCATCCGGTCGAACTACCTCCTCGATGGCAACACCCAGTTTTACAAATTCTCGATGAAGCTCTGGGAAGGCCTGTCGCAGGCGCTGAATTTCAACGTCATGTTCTCGCAGCGCGGCATGCTCATCACGGCCCATTCGGCCGACCAGTTCGACGCCTTCAGCCAGCGCGCCAATATCATGCGGCTGAATGGGATCGATGCCCAAGTGCTCGATGGCGACGAGGTGCGCCGGCTCGTTCCGTATCTCGATTTTTCCGAGACGGCGCGGTTCCCGGTTTGCGGCGCGATCTCTCTGGGCCAGGCGGGCACCGCGCGCCACGACGCGGTCGCCTGGGGCTACGCGCGCGCCGCCGACGCCTATGGGGTGGACATAATCCAGGGCTGCGAGGTGACGGGTTTCGTGCGTGACGGGGAGCGCATCGTCGGCGTTGAGACCACGAGGGGCCGGATCGGCGCCGGAAAGGTTGGGCTTGCGGTTGCGGGGCACACCTCGATGCTGGGCCGCAAAGCCGGCCTCGAATTGCCGATCGAAAGCCATATCCTCCAGGCCTTCGTGACCGAGCCAATCAAGCCTCTCGTCCACCAGGTCGTCGCCTATGGCAGAGACCATTTTTATGTTAGCCAGTCCGACAAGGGCGGGCTGGTCTTCGGCGGCGGCCTCGACGGCTATAATTCCTATGCCCAACGTGGCAATCTCGGCACCGTGCGCGAGGTCGCGGAGGCGGCAATCGCCCTGATGCCGTGTATCTCGCGGCTGCGCATCCTGCGCCACTGGGGCGGGGTGATGGACATGACGCCAGACGCCAGCCCGATCATCTGCCCGACACCAATCGACGGGCTCTACATCAACGGCGGCTGGTGCTACGGCGGGTTCAAGGCCACACCCGCCTCCGGCTGGTGCTTCGCGCATACCCTCGCCACGGGCGCGCCCCATCCGCTCACCGCCGCCTACAGCCTCGACCGGTTCCGCACCGGCCGCACCATCGACGAAGCCGGCACTGGCCCGTTCGCCTGGCTGCAATAGTTGGAGACTTTTAGATGCTTCGCATCGAATGCCCCTGTTGCGGCCCGCGCGACCACGACGAGTTCCGCTATGGCGGCGACGCGTCCGTTGTCCGTCCTGCTCACGACGACGCCGATTTCGAGGCCTGGTACCGTTCCGTCTTCGTGCGCGAGAACCCGGCCGGACCACATCGCGAGTACTGGCAGCACGTGATGGGCTGCCGTCAATGGCTGGTGGTCGAACGCGATACACGCAACCACGAGATCGCCTCGGTCCGCTTCGCACGGGAGGTGCGCGCATGAGGCGGCTTCACGAAGGCGGGCGGATCGACCGGTCGCAACGGATCGACTTCACCTTTGACGGCAAGGCTTTAGCCGGCTTCCGCGGCGATACGCTCGCTTCGGCGCTGCTGGCGAACGGAATCGGCCTTGTCGGCCGCAGCTTCAAGTACCACCGGCCGCGCGGCATCTATTCGGTCGGGCCCGAGGAGCCGAATGCGCTCGTGACTTTAGGAGCAGGCGGGCGGCGCGAACCGAACCTGCCGGCGACCACGGTGGAAATAGCGAAGGGTTTGGTCGCCGAAAGCCAGAACCGCTGGCCATCTCTCAAATTGGACGTTCATAGCATCAACGGCTTGTTCTCGCCGTTCCTGTCGGCGGGCTTCTACTACAAGACCTTCATGGGCCCGACCCGGCGGGCCTGGATGTTTTACGAGCACTTCATCCGCAAGGCGGCGGGGCTCGGCCGCGCGGGGGAAGAGCCCGATCCTGACCGCTACGAAATCCGTCATCTCTTCGCCGACGTGGCAGTGATCGGGGCCGGACCAGCGGGACTTTCGGCCGCGCTCGCTGCGGGGGAGGCGGGGGCTAGGGTGGTTCTCGTCGAGCAGGATTTTCTGACCGGCGGCGCTCTGTTGTCGGAGTCGGCGGACGGCGAGGCCGGGATTTGGCTTTCTGAAATGCTCGCACGGCTCGCCGACATGCCGAATGTATCGGCAATGACGCGCGCCACCGCGTTCGGCGTGTATGACGGCAATGTGCTCGGCCTTGTGGAGCGGCACGGCTCCGGGACCGCCGATCCGGAAGACGGCGCAGCGCGACAAACGCTGGCGCTTTTGCGCGCTAATTCGATCGTGTACGCGACAGGGTCGATCGAGCGGCCGCTCACTTTCCCCAACAACGACCGGCCCGGCATCATGCTGGCCTCGGCGGCGCGGACCTATCTGAACCGCTTTGCCGTACTGGCGGGTACGCGGGTGGTGGTTGCGACCGACAACGACAGCGCCTATTCCGCAGCCTTTGATATTGCGGCAGCCGGGGCAGAAGTGACGATAGCTGACAGCCGCGCCGAACCCACACATGAACTTCTGGAACAGGCGCGCCGCCGGGGCATCGCCGTCCGCACCAGATCGCTGATTTCCAACGCCTTGGGACGTCATACCCTGCGCGCTATTGCGCTTTCCGAACCGGGCTGTACGGCCACGGTAGAGTGCGATCTGGTCGCGGTCTCCGGCGGCTGGTCGCCGACAGTGCATCTGACCTCCCAACTCGGGGTCAAGCCGGTCTATCGCGAGGATATTCGCGCCTTCGTTCCCGGACAACTTGGAGCGGGGCAGTTCGTGGCCGGCGCAGTCACGGGAACCTGGACCACAGCGGGCGCGATCGGAGAGGGGCATCGTGCAGGGGCCGAGGCATCTGCGCGCTGCGGCGCAACGAAATCAGTCGGTTCGCCCGTCAGGCTCAATCTTAATGAGATCAATGCGGGACCGAGCCCCCTCTCCGCCACAGTTCGACCGGCACCCCTCTCCCACTTTGTGAGGGGAGAGTATGGGAGCCCTGCCATGCGGCCGAAACATACTCTCTCCCCTCGATCGGGGAAGAGATGGTTCGCGGAACAAACCGGAGAGCGGGCCGAAAAAGAATCGAAAATCACTGAAGCCAAGGCCTTCGTCGACCTGCAGATGGATGTGACCACCAATGACATCACGCTGGCGCATCGCGAGGGATACCAGTCAGTCGAGCATCTGAAGCGCTATACGACGCTCGGCATGGGCACCGACCAGGGCAAGACAAGCAATATGCATGCGCTCTCGGCAATGGCTGGCCTGTGTGGCATGGCGGTCCCGGAAGTTGGCACCACAACTTTCCGGCCGCCCTATACTCCAGTCGCCATTGGGGCGCTGGCCGGGCGCAGCATCGGCCATCATTACAAGCCGATCCGGCGCACACCAATGCATCACTGGCATGCCGCCAATGGCGCGCAGATGCTGGAGAGTGGCCTCTGGATGCGCCCGTGGTTCTATGGCGCTTCCGGCCGCGACGCGAACGAAGCCTATGTCGCGGAGATGCGAATGGTGCGCGAGGCGGCCGGCCTGATGGACATCTCTACGCTCGGCAAGATTGAGGTCCAGGGCAAGGACGCGGCTGAATTCCTCGACCGGGTCTATGTTAACGGCTTTGCCAGGCTGCCGGTCGGGCGAGCACGCTACGGCGTCATGTTGCGCGACGATGGCATCGTCTTCGACGACGGTACCGCGAGCCGACTCGGCGAGGGACGCTTCTTCATGACGACATCGACCGCGAAGGCGGCAGACGTGATGTCCCGGCTGGAATTCCTGCTCGATACCGCCTGGCCGGGCCTTTGCGTTTCGGTGACTTCGGTTACCGACGAATGGGCAGCCATGTCGGTCGCCGGGCCGAAGAGCCGTGATATCCTCGCTGCAGTGTTTCCCGATCTGGACGTCTCAAACGAGGCGTTACCACATATGGGGTTGCTCGAAACGAAATTTCGCGACAGGCCCCTGCGAATTATCCGCCTCAGTTTTTCCGGCGAGCGGGCTTACGAGATCTATGTCGGTGCGACCCTGGGCAAGGATGTGTGGTGCCGGCTGATGGAGGCCGGCGCGCCTTTCGGCCTGAAGCCTTACGGCGTCGAGGCTTTGGGCGCCCTGCGCGTTGAGAAGGGCCATGTAGCGGGAGCGGAGATCGACGGCAGGACAACGCTCGATGACCTCGGGCTCAGCCGCATGGCGAGCAAGCGCAGCGGCTATGTGGGCGAGGTGCTTGGCCGCCGCGAGGCCTTCAGCGACCCGGCGCGCCCGCGGCTGGTCGGGCTGCGCTGCGTCGAGCCGGGCAAGCAGTTGCGCGGCGGCGCCATCCTGTTCAGGCCTGGCGAGCCGATGCATGGCCACGGTCTCGGCCGCATCACCTCGGTGACCTACAGCCCCACGCTTGACGCCTGGCTGGGGCTCGGACTGCTTGCTCGGAATGCAGCGGAGGAGGGCGCCGAGATCGTCGTCACTTATCCGATCGAAGGCCACACGGTACGGGCTCGGGTAGTCTCGCCCATGTTCCTCGACCCGAAGGGAGAGCGGCTCCATGGCTGATGGTTCGAACATGGCCAGGTTCGCGACGGCGGCTTATGACTGCGCGATCGTCCAATTCGAGGGCTGGGACGGCGAGATGGCGCAATTCGAGGCGGAACTGCACCGGATGCTGGGGGGGCCGCTGCCGAACAAGGTCGGCGAGACGGCTCGTCATGACGGCTGGCTCGTCGTTCGCATTGCGCCGCGCCGGTTCTGGCTGCTTTGCGACGGCCCGCCGCCTAATGCCTATGTCGATCCGAAACTCGGTTGCGCGCTCCCGCTCGGCGAGGGCAGCGTGCGGCTGCGGCTCTCCGGCGTGGGGCTCAAACATGTGCTGGAGCGGTGCGTCGCTGTGGATTGGGAGACACTTGGCGAGGGACGGGCGGTCCAAACTGGCCTCCATCGCGTACCGGTCCTGCTGCTGCGCAGGAGCGCATTCGAATGCGACCTTCTCGTTCCCCGCAGCTTCAGCAAGAGCCTGACGGAGTGGATGGTTGACGCCTCCGCTGGCGTTACCGGTCGAAGTGGGCTGTCTACCTAGCCAAATGGACGATCGGGTTAAAGGCGCCTTTGAGGAAAACAAAGCTAATTGATTGCCTTGTGCAATCGTCATTTACCAGAGAGAGGAAAACTGCTCATGCCCACCTCTAGTCAACAGGAACGCGCGCCTGCATTTAATCAACAGGAATACCGCCAGCGCACCGCTCGGTTGCGACAGCAAATGGCGGCGCACGGTATGGATGCGCTGCTTGTCATGAACGAGAATAACATGAACTATCTCACTGGCTATGACGGATACTCGGAGTACGTTCCGCAGCTCGCTCTCGTATGTCAAGACGAGGAAGATCCGTGGCTGATCTTGCGCGAAATCGACACTTTGTGTGCAACGCCGACCTCGTACCTGCCACAATCGCGCATTCTCAGTTATCCCGAGAAATACATAGGGTCGAGCCAGCGGACGGCTTGGCAGCCGATTGGCGATCTGATCCGCGAGCGCACCAAGTCGAACCGCATCGGGGTCGAACTGACGGCCAAAACGTTTGGAGTGAAGGACCATGCCGCCCTCGGTAACAGCTTGGACTCATCGAAGTTCATCGACGCTGATGGCATGATTTCTAAACTCAAGAGGGTGAAATCGCCTGCTGAGATTGCCTACATGGAACAGGCCGGAAAGATCGTAGATAGGGCCATGCAGGTGGGCCGGCTCGAGATTGCTGCTGGCGCGCGCGAATGCGACGTAGCCGCCGCCGTGGTTAGTGCTTTGGTCAAAGGCACACCGGAAATTCCCGGGGGTGTTTGCGCCTTTCCAACCATGCCGGTTGGCTCTCCCGCCAATGCGCCCCATCTTAACTGGTCCGACGCAAGCTATAAGATGGGCTGTCAGACTAATTTCGAGATTGGCGCCTTCCGACGCCGTTATGCCTGCGCCCTGTCACGGACGGTATTTTTGGGCGAGCCAACGGCTCGGGCCCGGCACCTACACCAAGCCGCCTTAGACGGCTTCCTCGCGCAGGTCGAAACGCTACGGCCGGGAGTTAAGTGCTCTGAAGTTTCGCAAGCATTTCAGCGCGCCTTTAAACCATACGGCGTGCGAAAGGAATCCAGGAGCGGCTACTCCATCGGCCTTGGTTGGGTCGACAGCGGAATCAGCTTCCAAGAGGACGACGACACCGTGATTGAACCCAACATGACCTTCCACGTCCTCATCGGTATTTTTGAGAAGGATGACGGCTACATCTTCAGTGAGACTGTCCGGGTGACCGAGAACGGCGCGAAGTCGCTGAGCAGCATGCCCCGTGACCTGCTGGTCAATTACTGAGTTTTAGGATTGCGATGCCGGCGTAGCGCCAGCACTATGCGCCGGCATGCAGCACCACCAGCTGCTGTTCTAGATGCGGACTGGGCCGGCACTCCGCGCATAGCCAGGAAGGCGGCTGTCCCGGGATCGCGCAGTTGCTGCGCATGGGCAGGTACCGTCCTGTGCACGCCAAGTCTGCAGATGCCCGGGAGGTGCGGGCACTGCTGGTCGGCCGCAAGCTATTGCAGGCCAAGCTGCTCGATGTTGAGGTTGGATCCGCGGAACACTGCGCGGTTACGGGCTCAAGGTTGGCGAGGTGAGCCGGGGGCATTTCGAGGCGCGCATTCGCGAACTGATCGAAGGCCATGACATGCTTGCGACGGTGATCGGCGCGATGCTGGAGGCCCGGGCCGTATTGTGGAACGAGTTTAAACGGCTCACACCGCGCGATGCTGAAGATTGCCCGCGGCGATCTGTCCGGGCATCCACGCAACTCTCTCGGTGGCCAACGTCAAGCCGTAAGCCAAAGGGTGGCGGGATATCGCTTACCATAAGGCGGCGGTCGTACGCGATTGGCTACTTCCGCAGAAGCGGCTGTGCATAACGGAAAGGCAAGGCATCTCCCCAGACTCTCGTCCGGCAGCGCGGTTGGAAGCCGCGTGCCAACGCTGCGACGCTCGCCAAATCTTTGACGCTCGCCAGCCTTCGCCATGCAGCCGGGGCAGGACGGCCTGTTGGCAGATTGAAGACACCCAGGCTCTTTCTCGCGAGACAACCGATATCCGGCTGCCGGGTGAAATATTGTGTGGGGGAGCTAACCTTGGTTATCTGAAACCCAGATGGCCGCAATATCGAAATTATGCTTGTCAACCGGGCGTGCCGACGATTTCATTTCCGCCACGATAATTTAATAAAGGGGAACGATGACATGTTTAAGAATCCTGTCTCGCGACGCAAATTCCTGAAAAATGCAGCGTCGGCTACGGCAATAGGCACTCTCGGCTCACTGGTGGCAAACACGGCGTATGCAGCCGACACAATCACGGCCACTGAATGGGGCGGAAGTTACATCGACCAAATGAAGAAAATCGCGGCAAAACAGTCGGATATCCAAGTTAACTGGCATATGTATTCCGGCGGGGCCGCACTTATTCTGCCCAAAATCAAGGCTACATGGCCGAACCCTGGCATAGACCTTGTGGCGGGGTGGGACCTTTCGCTGCAAGCAATCGCCCGGGAAGGCTGGGCAGAGCCGGTCACGGCGGAGAAGGTACCAAATTTGGCCGATATCCCGAAAAAGCTGCTGATCAAGGATGGTTCGGGGAATGTCATAAACATACCCCGTAGTATATCGTCGATCTTCTGGTTCTATCGGGAAGATAATGCTCCATTTGAAATTAGCAAGATTGATGACCTCTTGGACCCTCGGCTGGCAGGGAAAGTTTGTTTTCCGGCGCCGAACAACAACTCCAATCTGCAGATGGTTGCGCTCGCGCTTCACAGAGGTGGTGACGAGCGGAACATGGAGCCGGCTTGGGACTTCGTGAAAGAGCTGGCGCGTAGCGGAAATATCGGCAGAGTGGCTACCGGCGATGTTGATGTCGGGAATTCCATCAGCTCCGGCGAAACTTGCATAAGCTTTGTTTCCGGTACCGGCGCGATCAATATGGCGCGTGACTTCAAGATCAAATACCTAACCAAAATGGATCCGGAGTCAGGATTTCGGACGTTCCTCTTCCAGGAGGGCTGGTGCGTACTCAAAGGAGGGCATGCTGACGCGGCGTTTAAGTTCGCAAACTTTGCCATCAATGCGGAAAACAACGAGGAGTTCAACCGCAGCGTTTCGGGCGTCCCCGTCAATATAAAGGCGAAAACGTCGGACGGAGTGAAGCCTATGGTTTTCAACAGCGAGGAAATGGACCGGTATGTCTACATTCCAGACTGGACTTATATTTCCGAGCAGGCCGATGCCTGGATGAAGCGATGGGAGCAGGAGATCATGCCACTTCTTTAGGAGAAAAACCCGCTGCCCGAAATGGACTCAAAGCAGGAGAGAGTGGATGAGGGGTACGAGAGTCCAAATGCTACTGCTATTCCCCGCAGTGGCATCATTGCTCCTATTCCTTGTGCTGCCGATGTTGGCGGTGCTTGATCAGAGCTTTCGCATCTTCGAGCCCGGTCGGATTGGCTCGAAGGAGGGATCTCCGCTTACTACCGAAAACTATACTGAGCTCATTCTCCCGGTCTATGCGCGATACTTTATTCAGACTTATCTGCTGGCCTTTTGCGCGGCAGCTCTCGCCATTCTCATTGCCTTTCCGATTGCATATTGCGTTGCCAGGCGTGCATCGCCGCTAGTCAGAAAGGCGGCGATTTCAACCCTCATCGGCCTCATGTTCCTGAGCGCCCTGGTTCGTGTCTATTCAATTGATTTGACCTTCGGCTCCGTCGGGATATTCGCGCGGATCATGTCCGCAGCAGGGATAAATACCAATAGCTATCTGTACATTGATTCCCTGGTGATCGCGGGGTTGCTCCACTACGCAATACCAATGTCGATCCTTATTTTGATCGGGGCCATACAAAATCTCAACCCGCGCCTCGCAGAAGCGGCTCAGTCCCTTGGCGCATCGGCTGCCAAGACTCATATCACGATAACATTGCCATTGTGCTTCCGCGGACTTGTCTCCGCGTTTCTGGTATCGATGACGTTTGGCGTGAGCGCCTTCGTTATTCCATTAATCTTGGGGCGAGGGCGCGTGCTATTTATATCAAATCTTATCTACAGCCGCTTCGGCGAAGTTGCGAATTACCCGAGTGGAGCGGCAATCTCGATTACTATGTTGGTTCTTTCTTTGCTTCTGATTTTTGTCATGTCCAGAATAGCCACATCATTTGACCGGCAGTGAAAGAATGCTCAGCAAGAGAAATGCAGATGCCCTGCTCGTTTTGTGCGTACAGGCGATTATCGCGGGAACAGCATTATTCCTCCTGTTCCCGGTGATTGTTACCGTGTCCATGGCATTCGACGGGCGCGATTTCATGGGCCCGTTTCCTCCTCCGAGCTTGTCGATGAAATGGTTCGGCCGGCTTTTCGATGATGCTTATTTGTGGTCCGGGTTCCAGACCAGCTTGCTGCTGGCAATTGCAACGGCGTTCCTTGCGACGGCGATTGGCACATCAGCGGCGGTGGCGATCAGCCGTATGCCTCCGCGATCGCGTGACGTAACAACCACTATATTTTTGTCACCTCTCGTAATACCCGGGGTGATCATCGGGTTCGCGTTACTTATATTCTTCTCTGTATTTGACCTCATTCCAACCTTTGCCAAGCTGCTAGCCGCGCATTTAATCATCGCGTTGCCATACACCATAAGGATGACATTGATTGGACTTACTGGCATTAGCGAAACGCTGGGCGAGGCCGCGTTGAGCCTCGGAGCTAACGCGCGACAGACATTCTTCACGATTACTTTGCCTCTCGCCAAGAGCGGCATATCCGCTGGCGCGATTTTTGCATTTGCATTCTCTATGGAGGATGTCGCGATCAGTATATTTTTGAGTGACTACAATACTTATACGCTACCTGTTGCATTAGTCAGTTTAATGAGGTCGAAGCTGGATCTCACAATCGCTGCGGCTGCAGTCGTCCTCATGGGTTTGACCTTGGCTTTACTTGTCGTACTGGACCGCGTAGTTGGTCTTGAGCGAGCAATCGGTCAGGGTATTTATAAGGCTTGATTGAATGAATGTTCTGGAACTGAAAGAAGTCACCAAAAGGTACGGAGAATTCACCGCAGTCGATGCCGTGTCTCTAAAAATCGAGAAGGGAAAGGTGCTTTCTCTTTTGGGGCCGAGCGGCTGCGGCAAGACGACTACTCTCCGCATCATTGCAGGTTTCACGTTGCCTGACAGCGGGACCGTGGAAATCGCCGGCGACAATGTTGGCCAGTTGAAGCCATATGAGCGCAACGTCGGACTCCTGTTCCAAGATTACGCGCTGTTCCCTCACATGACCGTGGCTCAGAATGTCGCTTACGGAATGCGGTATCGCGGAACGCCGAAATCCGAGATACCCTCTCGTGTCGAACAGATGATGTCACTTGTTCAGTTGGCCGGCATGGAGATCAGATATCCAAGCCAGCTAAGCGGCGGACAGCAGCAGCGCGTCGCGCTTGCTCGAGCGCTTGCAACCGACCCCCAGATTGTTCTTCTGGACGAGCCCTTATCTGCGCTTGATGCAAAGCTTCGCTTGGAACTGCGCATTGAATTGAAGGAGATCCTCCGGTCGGTCGGCGCGACTACCATCGTTGTCACCCACGATCAGGAGGAAGCTCTCAGCTTGGGCGACGAGGTCGTCGTCATGCGGGGGGGGAAAATCGTTCAGCGTGGAACGCCGACGCAGATATACGCGGAGCCCACCGACAAATTCGTCGCCGAGTTCGTGGGTAGATCCAACTGGTTTCATGGATCAAGGCGCGGCAGATCGAGTGAGGGCGTCAGCATCTACGTCACAAGCGAAGGAATTGAGATCCGCGCAAGAACTCCGCTATCCAATCAACACGACCATGCTGATTTATGCGTCAGGCCGGAAAACATCGCGCTCACGGGCGGGGCAGCGAATGAAGTAGCCCAAGACGCAGAATGCACTGTCCTAGTGGGTGTCGTGCTCGATGTGGCACCGCTGGGCGCCGACATGCATGTGGTCGTCGAGCTTCCAGGAAAGGGCAGATTGCTGGCAATCCGCAAGAATGTCGGGAGAACTCCGGGATTTATAACGGGACAACCCGTGCACGCCCATTTTTCAGCGTCGGATGTCCTCTTGTTTCCGGCTGGTGGGCATATCTGAGGTGGAAGGATGTGAGTTGCAACTGAGATTTGAGTGAATCAAATTCTGTCGCCTTGCTGGCACATGCTCCGGCATGCGGATTGCTACGACAAATCATGCCTGTGCTCGCAACTCGCGTAGCCAGGCGAGATAACAAGGGGTAATTCCTAATGAAAATAACTCGCATATCAGTGTTTGAAATTGTGACGCCTTCTTCACAGGGCTACAGCCTATCGCGTGGTCGGATCTGGACATCTTTCGAAAGGACCGTTGTAGCAATCGAGACTGACGCGGCGATCGTCGGATGGGGCGAAGTCCTAACTATGGGAGGAAACTATCTGCCGGCGTTCGCAAAGGGCGCCATAGCAGCCATTGGCGAATTAGCTCCTCACCTCATTGGAGAAAATCCGCTCCAGCTCGATCGAATTAACTATCTGATGGACCATTTCTTGTTTGGTCACCCATATGGTAAATCACCAATCGACATGGCCTGTTGGGACATCCTCGGCAAAGCAACGGGAATGCCGCTGTGCGATCTTCTCGGCGGACGGTTCGAAGGTGGATTAGATCTGATGTGCGATCCTAAGGTAGGGTCGATTGAAGAGATGTTGGCAGAGACGGCGGCTTTCCGTGAGAAAGGGTACCGGCGTATGTCGTTGAAGCTGGGCGGAGATGTCGCGGAAGATGTGTCAAGGATACGGGCAATTTTCGAACATGCCCAACCTGGTGAGGAATACTACGCCGACTGTAATCGGGGTTGGACAAGGGATCAGGCTCTGCGGGTAATGCGACAAATACGCGATATTGACGTCTATATAGAGCAGCCTTGTTATTCTTACGAGGACTGTCTCGCGGTGAGACGTCGGACGGATCATCCAATGATCCTTGACGAAATAGTTGACTCGCCCGAAATGGTGATGCGGATTATCGCGGATAGTGCAGCGGACTTGATCAATATAAAGATTTCGAGAGTGGGAGGCCTGACAAAGGCCCGCCGCGCGCGTGATATGTGTGTGACGGCTGGAATTCCGATGACCATTCAAGATGTGGGGGGAAGCGGGATAGTACAGGGAGCGATTTACGGTTTGGCGCAGTCCGTCCCTAAGGAGCTCCGCCACTCTGTATACAACCCGCTAGGACGTAGCCATTCCGACGGATTTACTGACGCGCCTATCCGGATGCAGAGGGGCGGAGTGGTGGAAGCCTCGGATCGGCCCGGACTCGGTCAAGAACCCGCACCGGGTAGCCTCGGCGATCCAATAGCTGTGTACGGCGGTAGGGGATAAGGCAATGTAGGTTAGTTGCAACCGCACGACGCGCAATGGTGTTTTGGAAGCCCGAGCCCGAGAATTGCTGCTGCAGATCGCTACGTGCTTCGCTTCGTGCGGCGCAGGTCAGTCTGGATCCCTTGTAATTAGTCTAGTGCGCATCCATAAACCGCTCCACGTGTTTTTGCGAGTGTTCAAGGTCGTTTGGGGCTCAATCCACGTTGTTTTTGCGGCACGTCATGGCGCGAGACGGTGAGATCGCCGACCGAGAGTGATTGCAACAGTCATGCGGGCGTAAGATATCGGCCGGCGCCGCCGGCATGCCATTGAGGGCCCCTGATGAGTGGGCTCAGCTGGGCTGTGAGGCGGGCGAAGAGGGCGAGGTTGCAAGCGAGCACCGAGGACCAGACGTACGCCTTGAAACGGCTTAGCGACCGCACGTTTGAGGCAGGAGATGTCGAAGAAGGCGGGCCCAAAAATTGAAGACATGGTCAGGAGCCGCTGGGTCTACCGCAAGCTGAGGAACTTCCGCGCCGGCACGCCCCAGGCCTTGGCCTAGCTCAGATTGGCACGGCTGGCCAAAGCCGCCTGCGGTGATCCTGAGCAGCTCGCGATAGGACTTGACCGGTTGGAGACGGCTGCGGGCATACTCGTGATCATGCCATGGGGCTTTTTTGGACTAACAAGAGTTGCATCTTTGCCATCGGCGCAGTGGTAGGCACCGTAGGGGGCCAGCGACAGGTGGTTCAAGCCGGCGCGTACCGCTTGGTACGTGCTATAGTCGTCTTGCAGGTCGCAGGGGCCCCGCGCCGATTTCAGCGCGACGGCTCGGGTTCGCCGGTCAGAACGACCGCGTTCCAGATGACGGCGTGGTTGTCGTGATCGTCCTGACCGGCGGCGCGGCCGAGATTGGCGTCTAGCTGCGGGCCAATCCGGTGCGGCGATGGAAAGGCTCACATCATCCTTTCGAGCGGTCTCGCCGGTGCAAATCCAGCTGGCGCTAGCCATCTAAATGCGCGATCGCACCGTCCGGAACATTATATTGGCGGAGCCAAAGCCTAATGGCAGATACTTGGGCGTAGCGAATCGAATTGGATTCGCTTTCAACACCGTCCGAAAGAACGAGCGAAGTGAAGTGCAGATCAAAGACGTCCTCCTCGTGCCTGGCTATGGAGCATTTTCTATCCGGTCGACGCAGTGCACCACGGCTTCAGTGCTGGCGAACCGAAAACGCCCGGGCTCACGTCAATTCGCGTCCCGGCTTTTTCGCCGGCGACCAGCACATAGACATGGGAACCGATCTCAAGCGCAGCGGTGAGCCCCTTCGCGGTCTGGTCGGAAAAGGGTCTGCTTGTCGTGTTCGGCAAGAGAAGAATGGCCATCTGTCTCTTCCTTCCCAAATCTCAGAGCACGCCGGCTTCGTTCTTGAGTTTGTCAACAAGTCCCACCGTCTTGGCCTTTACGCCGGCCTGCGGCCGAAAGGCTCCTCGGTCTCTATGACCTCGGAGCCGAGCCTTCACCTCGGCAAGGGCGCGAAAACCGCCGCCAATGCTGCCGCAAAGCTTAAGGGCGTGCGCAAGGTGCCGCTCGCCGAGGCCCACGGCTATTACACGCCGGTCGCGCCGGCGACCGCGGGCCGCCGCACTCCTAGAGGTCATGCGGGTGCCCAAGATCATCGCCGTGGTTTCGTCCGACACCTTCAAGCGGCCGATCTAGGCCGGCGACACCATTCAGACCGTGCAGTCGACCGATCCATCCAAGGTCATTGCGGTGCGGACGGCTTCTTTTCCGTTAGCCTCCCAAGGCAATTCGGCGGCCATCGAGCATGTCTTGGCGGCAGCCGCCCCCGGCTTCTCAAGCTTTGCCGGGAACAGGCTCTCGGAGACCGACCATCCCGAACTGACCTTGGCCAAGATCATCATCTCGGGCGGCCGGGCGCTGGGCTCGTCGGAGAAGTTCCAGGAGGTCATCGTGCCAATGGCGGACAACCTCGGCGCGGCCGTCGGAGCCAGCCGCGCGGCGATCGACGCCGACTAGGCGCGCCGAACGGCTTCCGGTCGGCCAGATCGGCAAGGTCGGGGCACGTGATCCCTACATGGCGGTTAGCGTCTCCTCCGCCATCCAGCACCTTGCCGGCATGAAGGCTTTCGAAGGTCATCGTCGCCCTCAACAAGTACTAGGAAGGCGCGGATCGTCCAGATCGCCGACCTGCGGTATCGTCGGCGATCTTTTCGTTATCCTGCCCGAGCTCTCCAGATCGATTTGACGGAGGTAGAATGTCTCAAAACCAGATTCTAACCCTAACCTGCGATGACAGCCCCGGCATCGTCGCGGCCGTCGCTAGCGGGCTGACTGCGCTCGGTGCCAACATTGCCGAGAGCAGCCAGTTCTGGGACCGCACCAGCAATCACTTCTTCATGCGTCTGGCCGTCGAAGGAGACGAGTCGCTTTCGACCGCGTCGACCGAGCGTGCGCTGAAACCGGCAATCGACCGCTTCGGTCTGTGTATTCACACCGTCGATGCGCGCCGTAGGCCGAAAATCATCATTATGGTGTCGAAATTCGACCATGCGATGCTTCATCTGCTCTACCAGATCAAGGTCGGTTGGCTGAAGGCCGACGTGGTCGCGATCGTATCTAACCACGAAGACAGCCGTGGCGTCGCCGAGCGTGAGGGACTCGCCTATCGATGCTGGCCGGTATGCAAGGACAACAAGACCGAGCAGGAACAAAAGCTGCTGGGTCTCGTAAGCGAAACCGGCGCGGACCTCTTGATCCTGGCCCGATACATGCAAGTCCTATCTGACGATTTGTCAACTCGCCTGTTCGGCAAGCTGATCAACATTCACCATTCGTTCCTGCCCTCTTTCAAGGGCGCAAAGCCCTATCATCAGGCATACGAGCGCGGAGTGAAGCTCATCGGGGCAACCGCGCATTACGTGACGCCCGACCTCGACGAAGGTCCCATCATAGATCAGGAGACTGAGCGCGTAACGCATGCAATGAGCGCGGAGGATTTCGTCGCAACCGGCCGCGACATCGAAAGCCGGGTTCTTGCGCGGGCCGTCAAGCTACATTTGGAGCGGCGGATCATGCTCAACGGAAATAAAACGATCGTATTCTCAAGTTGACTGACACGCCGTGATGAAACATGGCAATAGCGGCACAGCGGCTTGAGGTTTCGGAGGCGGTTATGGGCCATGTGACTACTGGTCCAACTGTAGCCGGATTTTTGGGCGATTGCGCAGCGACTTCGCACCGTTCTCGGTCACTCGGACAGTCTCACTGAAGATGTAGCCGTCCTCCTTCTCAAAAATGCCGATGAGGACGTGGAAGGTAATGTTGGGTTCAATCATGGTGTCGTCGTCCTCCTGGAAGCTGTTCCGCTGTCGACGCAATCAAGGCCGATGGAGTAGCCTCTCCTGGATTCCTATAGCGGCGGCCAACGTCGCATTCGCGCGCCAGCAGCAGCGCTGGTCCGGGCGTTGCTGGCCTACAAGCGAGGCGAGCCACGGGGGTGTGCGATGCTCCGGGTGCCGACGCCCGAGGAGGAGGACCATCGCCGCATCTAGCGTGAGCGCAAGGCGTTGACGAACGAGTGCGTGCGCCACGTCAACCGCATCAAAGGCCTCGCTGCCGCGCAGGTCGTCTCGCTGGCACCGGCGATGCTGCTCAATCTAGTGGTTCCCGCCTGACATAAGAGTCTAGTCAGAGATTCCCTTTCTGGCCCGCGCATGCGAGTCTGGTGCATGCGCACGGGAATATCGTTCACCGTTTGTCGGCCGATCGCGTCCGTTTGACGGCGCTGATCAGGAGTCGCAACGCCCCGCAAAAGCATGTCTGGCGCGCCGAGATCGTGGTTTTGTCCGCCGACGGCGTGGGCTCGTCGAGATCATGCGCCGCACCGACAAGTCGAAGACCTGCGTCTGGCGCTGGCAGGAGCGCTTTGCCGCGGAAGGCTGTGACGGGCTGCTGCGCGACAAGGACGCGGCCGTCGCGCATTCCGCCGCTCTCCCGATGTTGGCGAGCGCGTCGTGGCACTGACGCTTGCCGATCCGCCGGGCGAGACACTGGACCGCCAACATGATGGCGCAAGCGGGCCGAGGAAGTGGACGACCTCTCAGCGGGCGACGAAGCCGAGTTGGGCCAGCGTGAAGATTCGATCGCGGTCGAGCGAGGGCTGGAAAGAGAAGTCGAAGCCGGCGAGCGTCTTGACGGTGGCCAGGCGCCCCATGCGCAGTGTCGTCTTAATCCGGCTGTTCTCGCGCAGGGTCAATTCTTCCGAGAGGAGGATGTCCATGGCTTCGAGGGCGGCGATCTCGCCTTTCTCGAGCCGGCGCACGACATGATCGAGCGCTTCGAGCGCCCGCGGCATCTTCAGGCCGACGAGGTCGTGGCGGATCCGGTCGATGGTGGATGGCGTGGTGTCGAGCGCGTTCGTCATGGACGTTGCTCCTTCGCCATCACCCGGACGGCGTCGTAGAAGGCCAACGGGCGCTGAGCGACTCTGTCGCCCGAGTCATGAAGAATGACCTCGTCGTTCCTCAGTCTTTGTCGGCGCTTGTAGACGTGGATGTTGCGATGACCCGGCTCGACATGACGCTGGTGCCGGCCTTCGAGAATAGGATGGGTGGCAATCAGTGCGCCGTCCTCGAAGATGTGCAACTCTTCGGCCAGCGTGTGTACCTCGACGACACGGCGCCTGGTGGCGTCGGGCACGCTGTAGAAATTACCGCCGACGCTGACCATGCCCTCCCGGCTGATACGTCGCTCACGCTCCGCCGCGGCAGGACGGACGTCGCGCAGGAAGTCGGTAACGGCCGTGTAGCCGCCGCCATAGCCGAGGTCCTTCAGTTCGCGGAAAAGCCGGCTGCCGGTGAGCCCGGGATATCGCATGACGCGTTCGCGAAGATAGGCTGTGAAGGGATCGATTACCGCCTGACGCGGCTTGCGCGGTCCGTAGGCCGGAGCCTCGAGCCCGCGCGCAATGTATTTGCGCACCGTCTTGCGGTCGATGCCGCTCTCCCTGGCGATCGCCGACACCGACAGGCCCTGCCGATGCAAATCCAGTATCATCATCATCTCCCCGATCTTGATCACCGAAATCCCTCTCCCGACCATCGGGAGAAGCATCAACGATCACGCGCCGCCGGCCTCCCGGAGCGCACTCCGAAGACCGACGACAGCGCTAAACTGGGGGGAGATTCAAACCACTTCTCGGGAGTATTGAGCCGGCATCGACACCGGTCGTCCTTCCAGCGGAAATGAACGGCCGTCCTCGATGTCAATGAAGCGGTTGTTGGAGATGGCGACGCGGTGTGTATAGCGCCCAGCCGAAGGGAAGGCCGGACGCCTCGAGAGACCACATGCCGGACTACGACAACCGCGGAACGGTCAACGACTGTCGTAAAAGTGTTAACAAGGACATTAAAAAACTTCACAAATATGTTCTTTACCTATTGCGCCCCATATGCGAAATAAGGCTAAGGTCAAAAAGAGTCAAAAAGACCAAAGGAAAATCACATGAATGATAAGTATGGAAAAAAAGTTTCTTTACAAGAACTAGAATTGTACTTTAATGAAGATTACGTCCATTTTGGTGATGTAATAAATCCTCCTGAGGCAAGCAATAAACAGGCGGACTCTATTTGGGGGTTCCTTTCTATAAGCCAAGATAGCTCAATTCTTGAACTTGGATGCGGTTATGGGCGAATTACCAACCGGTTGGCGAAGAAAGGAGCGAGGGTATCCGGCATTGATATTTCGCCGGTATTGCTAAAAAAAGCCGAAGCGGACGCGGCCAAACACGGAGTAACTGTCGAGTATGTTCTGGGCGACATGCGCTCACTTCCCTGGCGAGATCGATTCGACGCGGCTTTTCTGTGGTACACGACCTTTGGCTATTTCGATGACGCGGACAATTCGCTAGTTCTTCGCGAAGCCGCTTCTGCACTTCGAAATGGCGGGCGTCTGCTAATCGATTACCCCAATCGCTTCTCCTTCCCGAGTGATAAGTCGCCTGACTGTTATGTTGTACAGCGCAACGACGATATAAGGATCGATATATATAGCAACGATGTGCTAAGCGATCGTGTGAACCTGGAAAGGATCATCGTCCGGAACGGATGCGTTAGGCGAACGCACCTTTCTTACAGACAGTATGGGTTTTCTGAATATGCTCGCATATTACGAGGCGCAGGGTTCGAGACTGTTGAAGCTTATGCCCCGGAAGGTGGAGCGTTTACATCCGATAGCGCGCGCCTCGTGGTTGTCGCACGCAAGTAATATCACCGGCATAGTGTAGCTGCACTGCGTGTTGGAAAAACCATTAGCAGGCCAGCGGGGCAATCCCTCTCTAGACGCCGCATCTTAAGGGATTCGGCAAAGTCATAGTTGGGGGCCTTGCGCGTTAGCCGATATACGCCTTCGAGAAAAGTAAACCAATTTGGTTAGCTCGTGCAATCGCCATTTATCAAGATTAGGAGAGCTGCTCATGCCCACCTCTAGTCAACAGGAACGCGCGCCTGCATTTAATCAACAGGAATACCGCCAGCGCACCGCTCGGTTGCGACAGCAAATGGCGGCGCACGGTATGGATGCGCTGCTTGTCATGA
>NZ_RZSV01000104.1:0-19670 GCF_004023205.1 Mesorhizobium sp. M1A.F.Ca.IN.020.03.2.1
GGCCTGTCGCGGGGTGGGTGGGATGTGGGGATCAGGCCGGGCCTCTTACCCCGTTCCGAGCCGGGGCAGACGCGCATTATGCGCCGCCTTTTCAGGACTGACATTAACATTTTCTAGGACTTAAGCGAATAAGCCCGGCAAACGGGCCGCCTCAGAGATGCCCGGCCTGCCGAGGTATCGAGGGGACCTAGGGCGCACAGGCCGGGCTCTTACCCCGATGGCCGCGGGGCAGAGAGGGATTATGCGCCCCCTTCCAGCGGTAGGCATCCACGTTTTTAGTGGTAGCTAATGAAAAGCCCGCCCCAGCTAATAAGCTTAACGGCGGTGGTGGATATCGCTAGGCTCTGCTCCGCTTAGAGAGCGAGCGCCATAGGTCCGTCTCATCGGTTGTGCCGTCAACGAAAGCTTGGAACACGTCTTTAGCCAGATATTCCCGCTGTTCGCGATCCTTCTTGGCTAGACGCCGCTCGTCGCACAACCGGCTAAACACCCGCTGGAGCATGTCCAGGTCAGCGGGCCCGTAGACGCCACTGCAACGCGACAATGACATGAGCGCCGCCCTTCTGCGCGGCGTGCAGATTATTTCATAAAAGGGCACGAACTGCGACCGCTTTTTATTAGCTACGCCTAAAATTCTGATGCCAATCGCCGAAAGTTATGCATAATCCACGCTTGCCCCTCTGCCCAAACGGGGGCATGGCCCGGCCTGTCTACCCCAGGTCACCCAAACCCCGCAGGCCGGGCCCCATGTCTAAGCCGCATCGTGACGCGCCGACTGACCAATCTTCTGTTTGTGCGATGGCTGTCCCGTCCATTTTTTCCACCCAATAGGGGGTGTTAAGAGGTACGCGTTCAAGTGACCTGTGGATTGTAACTGGCTGTTGACATCAACTGGCCTAGAGTTAGTTCGCGCTAGCCCTGCTTGAGGAGCCGCGCCTCGCGAAGCAGCGAGCTCGGATTATTGCCAATTATCTCGACGAGCTCGCGCGCTTGCGCTTCGGTGATGCCGGTTTCTCGGATTAGGAATTGCACCCTAGATTCCTTGTGAGCCTGTGCTCGCTTGCCAAGCTCTTGCTTGATTTCGGCCATACGAGAAGTCCCCTAGTCGCGCCAAACGCGATTGGGCCGAGTTTTGTTCCCGTGAAAAATTCGCTGCAGCTGCTGAGCGTAAGCGGCGGCTCCGGGGAAGCAGGAAGGCTTATCATCGAGGACGCAATAGCCCCCACATCGTTTGTAACTTTTCCAAAAGCGCGTATGTTGGCCTTGTGGCATCCGGGCGGCCCCTTGCGCCGGCCGCATTGTGGAGGGGAGCTATGGGCGCTGGGAACGGGCATGGGTCACTGGGCCTCCAACCCGGCGAGTATCTGGACCATCATCTGGAGTGCCCCTATTGCGGCACCATCCGGCTAAGGCTCCCCAAGGACGCCGAGCCCTCGACGCCGATCAAGTGCGACGATTGCGGCAAGTATCTCGGTATATGGGATGAGCTACAGAGCGATTTCGAGCGCCAGGGCGGCAACAGTGGCGCGTTCCGCCTCGATAAGGGGCGCATCCAGAAGCTCGGCTAACGCGCGTTCGCCCGCCGGAAATAAACGAAAGCCCGTCGCAGCTATTGAGCGTAAGCGACGGGCTTTTTAGGTTGCCACCAGGCGGCTACATCTGAAGGGATCGACCACCTCTGGCCGAAACTCACGAGCGCGTGATCTAGTTCCAATTTTAGCAACTGCTTGACGACCGGATTACGCGAGCTTCACTGGATAGAACTTCAGATCTTCTCGCACCTTTTTCGCGCGAGTGACTGCACTGTCTGAGCGCGGCCCTAAATGCCTCGGCTGCCAGGTCGCATTTGCACTTGGATGGACCATTGCTCTGAATCACAATTTCGGCCTGCCTGGTTGTCAAACCGTGCTTTGCCGCAAACTCGTTCAGGTCGTAGGTTTCCGTCCAGCGCGACCGCTTCAAACCTTGCATTTTACCTCCGGGGGTAACGAAACTCGTGAGAAGCAACGCGGGACTGCTGAGAAGGTTTCCGATCCGAGGAGCCTAAAAGAAGCGCTTGCTGCTGTCCAAACGCGGCACCTTTGACGTCAGGATTCTGGAGCCTGCCTTCGCTATGCCATGACTCTGGCGCGGGCTCCCAGTTTACATTTGCTATTTTCATCCGGGCCGAATCAACGACATAGTGAGCCAGGGCCAATCGCAACGCAGTTTGCTGCCTCTATGGCCCCTTCCCCTCCGACGACCGTTCGACGCACCCCGAGCCCCCGCCCTGTTCGGCGGTCGTCGTCTTTTTCCGTGCTACAACAAATGAGAGCGACGCCGTCCCGTGCGGGTGTAAGGTACGGTCGTCGCCCGTACCTCTGACGGCAAACGGGCGCTTGGAAGTCAACTCAGGTGCTTTCGCCCAACTCTGCAGGGAGGAAGCAATGAGCAAGCGCTCTGCAAATTTCATTTCCGCTTTTGAATTCGACGTTATCCGAGAAGCCTTCCGGCGTTCGGTCGTGGAGGACTGTCTTCCGCGAGAACAATGGGAAACGCGCGCGGGTGACCTTGTTCGCAGCTTCGTAGGCGTTGAAGCTCCGGCCGAAGTCCTCGCCGCATTGCTCGATGTGACAGAAAAACAAGGAAGCCCAGGTTAGGTCGGCTCGACGGGCCTCGAAATCGGGGGCAATCTGGGCAGCGACGGTACCGGCGCCGTTAGCAATCGGCTGTGTCGCTTCTTCTCTCGAAGTCCTCCAGTGTCGCATGGCGGAGCGTGTGTTCGCCGCGAAGGAACTTTACCCGGCCGGTGATGCCTGGCTTCACCCACTCGACATCATCGGCGAAGGCGCTGGGCACCCTCTGCGCTGGCTTCGACGCCCTGGCCTCTTGGACACGCTGCCACAGCCGTTCCCTGAGGCCGCTGGGCAGCGTCACGGCTGCTGTGCCGGCATAGCGGCCACCCCGCGCCATGATCGCCGCAGCGGGCTTCCCGGGCTCTCGCTTAATGCCCAGCAGTTCGAAGTCGCCGACCTCCCAGCATTTCGTCTTTACCCAGAAATCCTGCTTGCCACTGCGATAGCTGCTGGTGCGCCGTTTCGACACCATGCCCTCGAGACCCATCTTCTCAACGGCTGCAAAGAAGGCAGCGCCGTTGCCCTCGACATGGTCGGAATACTGGATGATGCCCTTGGCCGGCTTGATCAGATCCCAGAGCCTTGCCTTGCGCTCGATCAGCGGCAGAGCACGAAGTGCTCATCGTTGAGATAAAGAAGGTCGAAGGCGACGAAGGCGAGCAGCTCGGCGTTCCAGGTCATGCGCGAATGCATCTCATGGAAGTTCGGCCGCCCGTCGGGCTCCGGCGCGATCATCTCGCCGTCGATGATGAAAGACTCCGCTGGCAGCTTTTCTGCCGCGGTGACGATCGGCCAGTAGCGCTGGGACCAGTCATGTCCGTTTCGTGAGAATGCCCTCACACCTGCCCAATCGCGGACGAGCTGGGTGCGGAAGCCATCGTACTTGATCTCATGCAGCCAGTCGTCGCTGACCGGAGGCGTCTCGACCTGGATAGGCTCAAGCGGCTTGATGAACTTCAGCCGGTCACCTGCGTTACGCATGCACATTACCCCAACCGCGATTCAAGCCGTGCACGGCCATCCGGTTCCGGAGCATTTTAGCGAAATTGAATGAAGACACCGATCAGAGCGCGCTGGGTCGATCCGACTAGGCTTTCTGACGGTGCGCCGTTTGCTCATCGTTCGCAGTCACTGGCGCATCCACCCCGGTCGGGTTCTCCGCATTCGGCGGCTCTTCCAAGGGGATTGCCTCTAGAAAGGCCCTATGAGCCTCGTCGGCGGCACAGATGTGCTTTCTTGGACCGGAGGAACGGCGCCATATAGCATCAACAATTTTCGTCCGACGCGCGCTCTTCGGCGGGTCTTTCGGAAGATCTGTTTTCTCCCTAAAGACAACGTGACAATGGGCATCTTCGCCCATTTCCGGGGAGTTCTCAGCATAGACCTCATATACGTCATTGGCCGCGCCGGCCGCCGCTGACACGGGGAATTCGTAATATCCCACGTAGTGAACCGTGTCTTCTAACGGGACGATCGCCTGACCTTTTTTCTGTGCCTCCTCTGCCCTTCGCTGGTTGCTATTCGCTGCTGTTCGGCATCCGTACGCGTGTACGTCGCCCTCCGTCGGGAGTTTGGCGCGCCAACCAACCGAAAGAAGCCAGGTCTTGGGCGTGGTCTTTGCTTTGGGCTCTCTAAAATAGAACAGCTTTTCGAAGGCAAAAGATCCCGGTTCGCCTTCCTTGGAGAACTGGGGAAATATGGCACATCTCGCGACGACTTCACTGCTGCCTAACAAAGTCGGTTCCGAATCCGCCATACTGCCCCGCCACTTTCAGAAGCCCCACAATCGACGGTTCGTGCAAAGACGAATGGTCAAGGATTTCGCTCGTTGTTGAGCTTGTCCGGAGCAGCGAGGCGACCCCTTCCGAGACTGTAATATATTGCCGATCAGAGCCGCGCGCCCAGCTAAAGGTCACCGATTCTGAATCGTGTGAAAAGACCTTCGGGACGCCTATCCCCATTATATACAAGAGGGAAAGCGTAAAATGAGCCTCTTCAGCAGTAGCTGCATTGATATGATAGTCCTCATCGACGGGAAGCGCGGCCATAGTCTCGATCGCGTCGTACACGTTGACGAATGCTGCGCGGCGGAGGAGGTCTGTTAGATAGCCGTCAGTAGAGGTCGCCGACGAATAGCGAACGATCCGAGGAGCAGCGTCATACGGCGTCGAAGCTTCGGCAGCAGTGATTGCGCCGGCAGTCAGGATCCCTACGGCCACTCCGAGCACCAGAGCAGAGCTCGCCGTCATAATGCGATGACTGCTTGGAACATCCAGGGGATAAGTTTCACCCTGGAAAAACGGCGTCAGTCCGCTCATTTGACGTCTCCCAGACTCTCAAATCCAACGCATCGCTGCACAACGCTACCCAACTTCTCAAGCACCGCAATCTGACCTCCAGCATCAAACGACTTGCCGAGATTGGGGACCGTATTGATATCTATAAGATAGGTAACAAAGTACGCCAAGCCAATCGGGCCGGGAGTGAGTGGAGCCGCCGCATTGAAGGAGAATTGCTGGTACTGAGCAGTTTCCGCCGTCCATCGAAGAACGCGATTGATATCGTACTGCCCTAGATGAACTGTCTTGTTCAGTTGGAATGAGAGATCAGCGGCGCCACGCAGATTGTTGTTGACGCCGAGGATCCTCGCAAATTCGTCCCCAAAGCCAGCAGGGTCGGGAACCCGCTTCGCTAGCTTCACGATGAAAGACTGTCGGTAGGTGCCGGAGCCCGTGAACTGGCAGAATGTTTTTGCTCGGGTGAGGCCTTCTAAAATCACTGCGAAATCGGTAAAGGCCGGGAAATGGGTGGGGTCGTTCGAAGTCGGTTCAATGAACAAGTCGACCCGACCGGGGACGGCTTGAACTCTAAACTGAGTTGTTCCCTCGGTTGCTGACGCAACGGTGATTGGCACTGGCGAAGCTGGGGGCCGCTGTCTCTGCACCTGATCGGGCATGAGCCCAAAGGTGTTTCGGAAAGTGGCCTCAATTTCTTTTGTAGCCGCTTCCTCCGGCGTAAACCAAGCGAACTGCAACGCATGGATTTCGTTAAAGGTCGACAAAGAATCCCCCACACCGTCGCCGTTTCCCTAGGCGAGTTTGTCCTATTACATCAAGTCGGCATTAGCAAATCATGAGGTTTTAGGCCGCAAGTCGACGTTTTTAGAAAAGCCCGCTGCCGAGGCAGCGGGCCAAGTGGCGAGGAAGTGAACCGGGACTTGTTCACCCGTCTCAGACAACGCGGTGACGTGGTCCATGCCGCCTACTGACGTCTTAACGAGCCGCTACAATTTTATCGGCCGGCGCCGCCTAAGGGATCGGGTAACAAAAAAGAGCCCCACCGGCCGAAGCCGGTGGGCAGACTGGAAATGATGGCAGGCGATTACAAGGGAAGCGCCTGTGCTATCTGAAGGTAGAGCAGCACCCCGAGAGCTCCGGCCAATAGGAAAATCAGACCGGTCAGAACTTCGGAAGCGGTGCGCGGCAGCCTCACGGCTTCGGTCCTTTCAGCTGGTCGACTATCTGCGTCAATGCCAGTAACAACCCCGCAACCGTGAGAATGATCCACATCGATGTGGAGCCCAGCCAGCGCAAGCGCGTCCAGAGTTGAACAACGGCGAACCCAGCTTCGAAATGGTCCTCATCCAGATCGAGGAATTTATCGAGCCTTTCGCGCCGCAGAGGATCCAGCCGGCCGGCCCAGATAAGGGCCTCGCGCTGCTTGCTGTCGAGGCGATCGAGCCAGAGGATCGTTTCCGGGTCGAGTTCGCGAAGACGCTGGGGGAACCCTCCGCTCATTTCACGAGCGCCTGGATGGTATCGCCCTTGGCGTGGTTGAGGCGAACGCAATCGCCAAGCCGGCGGCGATCTTCCGCGTGCAGCCGTGTCTCCTCCTCCGTCGAGACGAAACGATGGGGGATGTCGACGACGCCGAGGCAATCCTGCATCACGCTTGGGTCGACGTGTGCCGTCGGCTTCGGCACCAGGCTATCGACCGATGGCGTCGAGGCGCTCTGACACCCCAGCAGAGATGCCATCAGGCTTGCAGCCAGAAGGATTGGTCGAAACGGGCGGTGCATTGTCTTGGTCCTTCTGCCCGCGCACCAGCTCGGCTATGCGGCCGGCGTCGCTATGCTGCTTGTCGATGTAGGCCTGTGCCGCGGCGTCGATGTCCTGCTGCCGCGTCTTGGTGTCGGCCGCTTGGGCGATGGCGGCGAGCTTGATCTTCTCCTCCCAAATCGCGTCCTCGGCCTGTTGGCCCGCGGCATATGCTCGATCCACGCGACCGCCGACGAGGCCGGTCAGCTTCGGACCGACATAGGGAATGTCGCGCAGCGGGCCGAGCGGCAGGCCCTCGTAAAAGAGGATGATGCCGGCAGCGACGACCAGCGGCAGGCCGAAGCGGCTGGTGCAAAAATTCCAGACCGGGCCGAGGACGGCCAGCACCGGCGCGATGAAAGCGAGCATCATCGGCTTGCGCCAATCATGCACAGCGCCTTCTCCTGCTGGCGCCGTTCCCATAGGCCGCGTAGCACCCTATGGCCGGCTTCATCGAACCAGGTCAGCGCCTGACAGCCGCCGGCGACGTCACCAGCGTTGAGGCGGCGCGTTGCGGTGCTCTTGCCCGCCCCGGCAGCGCCGACGTTGAATGCCAACGAGGTGTAGGCGGCATCGCGCGTAGCAGGCAGGCGGACGTTGATCGTCTCCGTCGTGAAATAGCGGTGTAGCCCGGTGCGGTGCGCGGCGGTGTCCTGGCGCAGCAGATCGAGCGCCTGCTGGTGCGTGATCACCATGCCCATGTGCACATTGGCGGTATGGCCGAAGCCTATAGTTGGGACGCCAACGGAGTCCCTATAGGCGACCAGCTTTTCGCCTTCCTTCTTGGCGATGAACGGCACGGCGATGTCGAGCGTCTGTGCCTCGGTCGCAGGACTGCCAGCCAAGGGGCTTGCGCTCGAAGGCCAGGCGAGCAGAAGCGCCAACGCGAAGGCGATCGCCGCCACGGCAATGATGCGGATCCATTCCTTCCATGGCGACAGTCCCTGCTGGTAGACCCGGCCAACAATGCCGGCGAGCAGCAGGAGCACGCCGAGCCACCATGCGACGTTTGGGTCATAGTCCTGGCCGGTCACGCGATACCAGAGCTCCGGCAGCACGAGCACGGCGAGGCCGAACACCTGCATCCAGAAACTCAGAGACAACAGCACCACGCGGCGCACGTCAGCGACGAGACGCATAACACTTCCTTTCCGCCCTAGAGGGCAGCTTGATCAGATGAGAACGAGGACTCGAGTCGACGCCGGCGTGCGTGCCCGCCGTCAGAGCAGCGCGGCGGCCGTGAAGAACGCGTCGATCTGGGCCGACGTGTAGCCGAGCGCGGCGAAGCCGGTTTCCAGCATCGGCTCGTTGCGCACGAAGCTTCCACTGTATTCGAAGGCGTCTTGCACCTCGACAGGCTGCGTTCCGATCCAGGCGATGACCTGGGCGCGCAACCCGGCAACGCTTAGCTGGAGGTGGAATTGCCGAGCCGACACGCTTTCCGGGACAACGGCAGGCGGTGCCGGGGGAGCGCTGAACGCGCCATTGGTATAGGTGCCGCCGATATAGCCCGGCTCCGCGAGCGGGACGATCGTGAAGCCGTCGAGCGTGAAGGTCGGGTCGCCCTCGATGATGTTCACGACGTCGGTGCCTTGGATGACTGCCAGTTGCATGAATGCGATCCTTATTTGAACTCGAGTATGAGAACGACGCCGGGTGCGCCGGCACCGCCAGCGCCGGCGCTGTACGAGCCGCCGCCGCCGCCAGCGCCGAATGCCTGCGCAGCCGCGCCGGCGTTGTGGCCGCCGGCGGTCTGGCCGCCCGCGCCGCCGCCGCCCCAGAAGCTTGCGCCACCCTCGCCGCCTTGGGAGTTGCCGGTCGCATTGGTGCCGGAGCCGCCGTCGCCGCCACCAATGCTAAGCGTGCCTGTGCCGGGGACGCCGCCGCGACCACCAACGTTCTGAGAGGCTGCCGCAGAGCCGCCGTTCGCGGTGACAGTGCCGAACGCGGATGATCCACCTGCGGCGCCAGCAGCGCCGCCCGAACCGATTGTAACGGTCTGTGCCGAGACACCGCTCATGAGGAAGATGCTCGTGCCACCAGCGCCGCCGCCGCTTTCACTGCCGCTGCCGGTGCCGGTCGTGCCGCCAGCGCCGCCGCCCGTCACGAAGACGATTGCACGGCTTGCGCCTGCCGTAGGCGTATAGGTGCCCGAGGCAGTCTTTACCTGGACGTTGACAAGCGAGCCGGCAGCTGCGGTCGCCGCAGCGGCCGCAGCAAATGCCGTGCTGGCGATCTGCGCGCTATTCGTGCCTGCCGCTGCAGTCGGCGCGGTGGGCACGCCGCTGAGTGCCGGGCTCACCAGCGTCTTGTTGGAGAGCGACTGCGCCGAGGACAGGTCAGTGACGATCGTCGTGTCGATCGCGAACTGCGTGCCCGCCAGGACGAGGCCGTTGCCGGCTGTGTAGGAACCAACGCCCGCCGTCTGGGCGAACGTGATCGGGTCGGTCCCAATGACCGGGTTTTCCTTGGCATTCTGCGTCCAGGTCGTGGCGCCCTGCGTCGCTCCACCCGTCACGAAAGTCTGGTCGCCAAGATCGATGTCGGCGGAGAGATTGTAGTAGGTCGCACGCGTCAGGACGAAAGGCGCGCCGGCGCTACCGGTCGCCGTGACCGTGTAGATGCCGTTCTGGAACGACGAGGCCTGGTTCTTGACCAGGATCACGTCGTTGAGGTTCGCGGCTACGCCATCGACGGTTAAAGCACCGTTGGCAGAGGCGGTGAGCGTGGCACCGACGCCGGATGCTCCGTTGGCATAGGTGACCGTCGGAAGCGCGGTGGTCGTGGCCAGCCTGGTCGCCGGCAGCGTCGTGGTGGCGAAGATCGCTGCCTGCACATAGGCCGTCGTTGCCAGCTTGGTCGAATTGTCGCCGGGCGTCTGGGTGACGGCGGTCGAGGCCGAGCCAAGGGCAACGGTCGGGTTTGTGGCGAAGACAAGCGGACCGCTACCGGTCTCGTCGACCATCGCCGCGGCGAGCTGGGCGCTCGTGCCGCCGGCAAGAAAGGCCAGCATGTTCGCGGCAAGGCCCGAGACGTCGCTGATTGCAGGCTGCGCAAACGTCGGGTTACCGCTGGTATCGACACCCGTCCCGAACTGATGGGGAGGAGCGGCCGCAGATTTTACGCCACCAAGGGCCACCGGCTGCGGCGTGGGTAGATCAGCCCCGATCAGCGCTCGGAATGCGGGCACTCCACTTCCGAAGGCTGGAGTAGCCAGGATGAGGTTGGGGAGCTGCGATGCGAGCGAGATCCCGCTGTCAGCAAGGGCAGTGCCGCCGGTCGTGGAGAAAACGGGAATGTCGCCCACCACGGAACTCGAAGGGCCAACGATAGTGCCGTTGGCGATCGGTCCGATCGTTTTCCCGCCGATCTGAAAGAAGAGCCCAAAGATGGTCATCCAGATCTGGCCGTCGACCGGTACTCCCGGAGCAGCGCCAGGAGGGATGCTGAATCCAGCGCCGTCGGACGTAGAGGCCTGGGTGTTGAGCGGCCCTTGCATCGTGTCGCCGCCCCGGTTCACCGGGGTATAGCCGAGCGCGTCCTGCTTCTGTGAGAACAGATAGCTCCACTGGCCAGCGGTCAGGACATTGCCGTAGCTGAAGGGATTCATTTGTCCCAATCCGAATGTGTGTGAGTGGTTGGCTTAGGCGAGGGTGACGATGCCGCGATCAGTCGAATTCGAAGATGACGACCACACCGTTGCCGCCGGCCCCGCCGGCGCCGCCGCCGTCGCCACCACCACCGCCGCCGCCGAGAGAGCCCGGACCGCCGGGTACCTGGACGCCGGTCGAAGGCGTTGCGCCGCCGTAGCCGCCGCCGCCCCAGAACGAGGTGCCCCCGCAACCGCCTTCATGGCCTGAACCAGGCGAGCCGCCACCGCCGGGCACCAAGAGGGTTCCGGCGGTTCCGGTTCCCACCCCCTGGCCGCCCGCTCCAAATGAGTTGGTGCCGCTGGAAGAACCGCCAATGCCGCCGGTAGCGACGGCAAGAGCGCCGAAAGAGGTTGTTCCGCCGGAACCGCCGATGAGATCGGAACCGGATGATGGATTGGGGACGCCGCCGGCACCGATGGTGACGGTCTGCTGCGAGACCGGGCCGAAATAGACCGCCGTTCCGCCCGCGCTTCCGCCGCCGCCGGTGAAGCCGTTTGTCGTGGCATTGCCGCCGCCTGCGCCGCCTGCGCCCGTGGCAAAGACGAGCATGCTCTTGGCACCGACCGTGGGCGTGTAGGTTCCGCTCGCCGTCATGACGCGCATGGCCTTCATCGCGCCAGGGAGAATTGTGGCGAGCGCCGCTAGCGTGACCTCGCGATCCGCACCGTCCGACACCACATGCAGCGGAAGGCTGTCGTTCAAGGAAAGTGCTCCGGTGGGTGCCGGCAAACTCGTGATGCTCAGCGAAAGGACCTGCTGATCGGTCGCGGCAAGGCCCGCGTTGGCGGCTACGGTCACAGCCGGGTTAAGCAGACGGAACGACGTCGTTGCGTTGTTGAACTCCAGTATGCCGGTGGCACTCCCTGGCCATTGCTTTGCCGTCAGCGCGGTCCCGTCCATGTTCACGATAGGATGGGTGCCCAGCCCGTCAATGTTGCCCGTCATGGCGCCGTTGTTGTCGAAGGCGGCCTTCTGGACGACGAAGATCTGGCCGTCGACATAAGCGCTCGGCCCCGGCAGGACCGTGGCGGTGCAGACATTGGCCGAGCCCGCATCGGTACCGACCATGATGGGCGCGGATGCGGCTCCGATGTTGACCCAATTCGCGCCGCTCGTATCAGGGTCGGACGTATTGTCGTCGGCCGTGCTCAGCCAAACGACGCCAGTCGCCGCGCCAGCCAGCAACGCGCTCTTGGGATACCCGCCGATCGCTGCCGAGAAGGCCGGATCGTAGGGGACCAGACCGCCTGCATTCTGCCACTGCGACCATTGCGTGATCTGCTGCAGAATGCCGTTCATGTCCTGGCCGAACGGCGGCACGCCGCCCGATCCGACCGGCAGGAAGTTGAGTGGCGGAAAGCCGTCGGTCAGTGAGGCCGCGCCATTCACAATCCCGATCTGCGAGCCGAGCGGGATGGAGCGGATGTAGCTCGGGCTCGCCGAAGCTCCCCAAGCTACGGGGAACTTGGCAGGCAAGGCGGAAAGCTTCATGGAGGGACCCTTAGATGATGACGACCGACGCCTTGACGCCGGTCGGCTTCGGCAAGACGCCGGAGTTCTGGACGATCGCGAGTTCGACAGGGGTCAGCTGGAAGGCGAAGGTGTAGGTCATCGCCATCGTCTCGATCGGCGAGCCCGCGTAGAACGATGCCTGGTTGAAGCCGACGGAGTTCAGCGATTCCTCGAAGCCGAACCATGTCCCGTAATTGCCGCCCTCGGTAACGTAGGCGTTGCCCCTGTTGGGGAAGAGGCTGAGCAGGATCTGGTTGATCGCCGGAATCGAGCCGTTGCTGATGTTGGCTGCAGCCTTGGCGAAGATGAGCCGGCGGTATGCCTCGTCCGACAGCGCGAAATTCGAGGTGAGCGGAGCGCCGGAATAGAACGCGCCTTGCCCGAACGGATCGGCTCCCGGCTTCGCCTCATCGAAGCCGAACCAGTTCCCGGTCGTGACCTGCAAAACCCGGCTGACGCCGACGATGCGGCCCCAGACGTCGAGCCCGTAGCCCTGCGCCGTGTCGACGTTCCAGATGTAGTCGAAGAACGCATCGAAGTTGGCCGTCTGGTCGAGATACGAGAAGATGTTCCCAATCAGCTGCGTCAGCGTGGGCGCATTCGCATACTGGCTGATGACAGTGCGCCAAACGTCGAAAGGCGGGAAATCGCCGATCGGGCTGATGCCAATGGCGAATTGGCCAAAGCCGTTCGGTATCCCGGCCGGTGGCCTGGGATAGGGAGGTCCTGTGTCTTCCATGATCGATCAGGTTAGGGTGACGAAGATGTCGTTGGGGGAGATCGTCGGCACCTGGTCGATGTCGACGGCGATGTCGAAGCGATTGGGGATCGCGGCCGTCATGGTCTCGATTGACACGTTCTTGTTGTTCGAGACGACATAGGTACCGGTGCCGCCCGAGCCGGTGCCGAGCGCGGTGATGGTGGTGCCGACGGTCAGCGCGCCGGTGGTGTCGGAAATGATCTGCCCGACCGCCAGCTCCCCCGACGCAACGGCGGAGACCGTCAGTATCGTTCCGGCGATCTGGCCCGTGAAGACGGCGCTGGGGTTGTTGTTCGAGCCTACCTCGATCGAGATGATCTGCGCCCACGAGCCAAGGGCAGCCACGGGCGCGTAGAAGCGGCTCGCAAATAGCGTGGTGCCGATCTTCGCGCGCGGCCCACCATCGCCGCCAGCAAAGGCGCTGACGATGGCATTCTGGATTTGCGTCGCGGCATCGGCGGGGACGAGATGCGTGTTGACGATGTTGACCGCGAACAGGATCGCCAACGGATCGGGGATCTCGAAGCTCACCCGATAAGCAGGGTACGGCGGGACATAGCCGGGGCTCTGGTCGTAGACCGTGACCGTCGTATTGCCGTTGTATGCGCAGCCGGGCGCTTTGCGCGACCAGATCGCTTGCGCGACATCGTCAGCATCGCCGCCGACCACCGCGACATAGAGCGAGTTCGGATAGATCGAGACGCCGCCGATCTGCTGCACGTCATTGCTGGCGTTCTCTGTCACGAACGCGTCGATGACGTTCGGCACCGCCAGCATCGCGCCCAGGACCGACGGAAGCGAGCCCTGCGAATTCAACGCGACGGAGGCAGCACGGCGCGCCTCGAAAGCCGACCGGCTCTCGACATTGTTGCCTAGCACGCCGTCATCCGGGTTCGTGATCGAATCCCATCCGGGGATCGCTCGAAAAATCTGGTCGAGGCTTCCGGCAGGGCATGGGATCGGCCCGACCACCAGGCACTCGAACGGCAAGGTGACAGTGCCGTCGACGCCGATGACGCCATCCTCGGTGCACAGATACTGGTTGCCATCTTCGGCAAGGGCCAACGAGCCCGTCGGGATGGCGACGCTCGGCAAGCCACTGCAGAGCGCCTGCACGACCGTCGGCTGGGCCGGGTTGCGCTCGATGAAGTAGATGCGCGCGATCGCATCCTGCATCCGGCCGGTCGCATAGGCGGGATCGACCTGGTTGGTGAAATAGAGGAACGTCGAGTTGACCTCGTCGATTACCGCCGTCTCGCTGCTGGCGAGCTGCCCTTGCGGCGTGTTCAGCGCGGGATTGAGGACGCCGCCGAACGCGCCGTTGATGTCCTCGGTCACGCCCGCCAGCACCTCCGCGGCCGACGGGATCAGGAACCCCGAGTCCGTCCATTGCGGTGGGGGAACGTTGGTGGTGTCGACCATGTGCTAGAAGCTCGCTGCGGTGGTGTTGCCGGCCGCGTCCGTCACCTGCACCTGGCCGGTGACAGTCCGATCGGTCCAGGACTGGATGAAGGTCTGCGCCGAGACCACGCCAGGCACCGTCAAGGCGGCACGATTGAAGTACGCCTTCATGAGCGAGACCGGCGGCGCCTTGCCCAGGATCTGGTCGAAGTAGGGAGTGCCCTGCGTGGTGTCGTAGTAGAGCTCGCCCGCGAACAGCCTGATCGCGCTCGCCGCGTCCTGCGCCAGCGCGTAGGGCTCGTCGGCGACAGCGATGTTGCCCGACGCGTCCGCCACTAAGTCCCAGGTGTCGGTGTCGAGAAGGAGCGTCTTCATGTTCCGGGCTCCGGTGGGCCTGACGTGCCGCCGCCGGGCTGGACGTTGGTGTGAAGATGGTTGAGCACGCTGATGTTCTCCCCACCGGCGCCGGCGATGACGTCGCCCGTCACCCGCAGCTGCGCGGTGGTGATGGTGACGGAGCCGGCCGCGAACTCGATGATCTGCCCGTTCTTGTCGAAGAGCTTGATTCCGCCCTCGGTAAACTGGACGGCCTGGTCCTGGTTGGCCGGATTGGCGATGGCCCCCTGATAGATGCCGTCCGACATGTTGCCGCGCCGGAAGCTGCCCGGGTTTGACTGCGCTCCGCCGTTGGCTTTCAGCGCCGAGATGTCGCGGTCCGAGATCGTCATGTGGCCGATGTCGCCGACCTTCGGATCGTTGATGATGCCGTTGGTGCCGCCCTGGTTGCGCATCGTGGCGATGCCGTAGATGACGCCGTGGGGCGTCTGGTTGCCTTGCCCGTCCGTCTGATTGATCAGCGGCATCACATCCACCGTGGGCGGCGCGCCGACGCCGCCACCATGCACCGCGGCGACCTTGACGGGGATGCCCGTGCGCGCCTGCGCCAGCTCCTGGCGAATGAGGAAGCGCAGCCGGTTGATCTCGGCGGTGTCGTCAGATGTGGTCTGCTGACCGAAATAGCCTTGGCCGCTCATGCCGGCGCCGAGGCATCAACGGCGATGCATTCGAGGAGCATGAACCACTTTCCGTGGGGCATCATTGCCTCCAACTGATACTCGAGGCGGTTGACCTTCCATGTGCCGTTTGCCGGCGTCAGGTCGCTCTGGATCTGCACCTTGCCCTGATACTTCACCGCCGGATTGTAGAGCGCGCGGACCAGCACGAAGGCCTGCTGGAAGAACGGGTAGCCGACCATGCCGGTCTCTGCCGAAATCAGAACCGTGTCGCTGTTTCGCGCCTTGCCCGGTGGCGTGATCACCATCGTGCCGCGATCGATGCCGACGTCGAAGCCGCCGTCGCGCGCGATCGCCAGCATCTGCGTCCATGCCGTGCCCGGATAGTAGGGGTTGGCGAACTTCACCTTGACGCCAGCGTCCTCGAACGCGAGGCCCATCTGCCCCGCGAGAGATTTCATCATCTGCGAGGCGTCGCCGGAGCCCTTGATGCTCAGTGGCGGGATCGGCTTCGCGGCATGGAAAACGCCCGGGAGCGAGCTGATCCGGAAGCACACATCCGGCATCGCCTGCGCGTCGACGTAGGCATAGACGATGGCGCCCGTCCACACGACGTTCTGCCCGGTCTCGTCGTCTCCAGCGAGCACCGAAATGCCGTTCTTGTACATCTGGAGATACTGTGAACCGACGGTGGATAGCTGGTTCATCAGAGCGAGCGGCAGGCCCCAGATCGAAATTTCCGCTTGCCCGGAGCCTTGCCCGGCGTTGACGATGTTGCAGGCGACGCGCAAACCGGCGACTTCTGCGGTGTTGCCGCCGCCTTCAAACTGTCCATTGGCGAGTTCGAACTCGACGGAAATTCGCTTCTGGCTGAATGCCATCCGATCACCGCCTCACATGAAGAAAGTTACGACCATGCCGAAAGTCCTTGCCGCCGCGACCGCCCTCCTGCTTTTCACCGTCGCGCCGGCGCTGGCGAAGCCGAACAAGGCCGCGCTCGAGAAGACCTATCTCGACCTGAATGAGCAGTGCCGCGGCGGATCGGGCGATGATCCCGACACCATCAAGGCTTGCGACCAGCGCGAGGCGGTGGCGGCGCAGTTGAAGCAGCTCCACACCTGCTTTGCCGGCGACCGGTTCAAACGCTGCAACTGATCAGCCGACGCCCGCCGGAAGCTCGCTCGCCGACACGTAGGCGAGGCTGTAGCGGGTGCCGAGCCCGGTGTAATACGGGTCCGTGTCGCCCTGGTTGTCGATGAAGAGCAGATCGCCGGAGAAGCCGAGATAGAGAGACCGGACGATCCGATTGAGGTTCTGGCAGATCACCCCGCCTATCACGAGCACGTTGTCGACATAGAGGTCGATGAACAGACCCGTGTTCTTCTGGTAGAGGCTGATCTGCGAGACCTGCCCGTCCAGCGTCACGCCGACCGCCTGGTTCGGCACCGCCTGCAGAGGGATGATGACCATCAGAGGCGCCCGGCCGGTAGCCCAGACGACGTCTGGAATTGCTCGAGCTGCGCGCTGCTCGCCGGCACGGTCTGGACAGTGCCGCCGTTGACCTGAGATGCCCCGCTTGGATCCTGGGTGTTGGACATAGCGGCGCCGGCGGCTTGGCGCACTTCGATCAGCCAGATATCGACCGACAGAAGCCCCATCCCCTCATTCGAGCGCCGGCTGTAGTCGTAGTGGGTGATGTTGCAGGAGAGATAGACCGCCTCCGGCGTCACCACGTCGTAGAGGTTGGTGTCGCCAGCGACGGCCGCGATCGAGGCCAGCATCGCAGCGCGGTTAGCCGCCGATCCGCCGGCCGTGAAGCGGAGCCGCGCATCGTAGGGTATCTGGACCTTGTCGTAGCTCTCGAAGGTCCCCTGCTCGACCGGGAAGTCAGAGATCGACCATTGCTGGCGATACTGCACTTCAACGACGTTGTCGGCGACGATCACCGGCACGCCGCCGAAATAGATGCCCCACGGTTGCAGGCCGAATGCGCTCGACAGCAACCCGAAGGCATCCTGGGTCAGAAGTTCAAGAATGCCGGCCATCACGCCAATCCACTATTTGCCTGCGCGGTGAAGAGACGCCGGCTGAGCGCGTCGTTGATGTCGGCCGCAACGCCGTTGGCATCGGTTGCCTGGCTGTGAACCTCGACCTTGCCGATATGGGCCTCGACCGAGCTGGTCGACGTCGTGGCTGTGTGGGTGCTCGACATGTTCGACAGCGCCGCCGAGGCGGCGCCAGTGTTGATGGCCTTCATGCCCCGATAGGTTTTACCGGTGTAGGCGTCCATGCCCGACCAGGCATTGTAGCCCTCGGCGCGTTCGAACATCGAGGCACCGGTTGCGCCCTGCGCGTCGGTCTTGGCATTGCGCAGCATGCTCCCGGCCCGGCTCTCGGAGCCGTTCAGTTCGGACAGGACGAACTGATACTGCGTCTCGGCATCGTTCCAGTCTTTACCGCGCGCCTTGGCGAAGGCCATGAGGCGCGCCTTACGCGACCCGAGCCACTGCGCCACACCAGACGCGCCGATGCTGTTGACGGTCGAAGGGCCGCCGGCCGCCTCGACATTCATCCAGCGCGAGATGAGGCCGCGCACGCCCGCATCCGACAAGCCGCCGGCCGTGAGGGTCTGGTAGGCCTGCGACTGCCGCTCGGGCGTCCACCAGCCTTGCGTGCCGCCAGAGGCCCGCTGCGGGCCACCAGGACCGGTGCCGCCCACCATGCCGCCAGCGAGCGCTCCAAGCTTGCCCGCCGAGCCGCCGGTGCTGCCGGCGCCGAACAGACTGCCGATGCCGCTGACCAGGTTGCTCCAGAAGCCGCCGCCGTCGCTCTTCTGGTCGGCGATGGTGACGGGAAGCGGATTGCCCCTCGAAACGGGCTTGCCGTCGACGGTGGTCTCGCCGGCCCGATGCGCATGGTTGCGCGTCTGCGGACCGCTGCCATCCCAATGCTTGAGAGCCGTTATCTGGTCGAGTTCGAAGTCGGGTGGGTTATAGCCGCCCGTCTTTTGTTGGGTGTCGCCCGACAGGCTCAGCATGGCCAGCCAAGGCGATAGCCTGCCGAAGAGACCCACCAGGCCGGCTCCTGCACCCGTGCCAGTCGCGACTCCGCCCCCGGCACCCGCGAGCATTCGCATGTTGCCGAGAACGCGGAGGAACTTTGACCCAAGCCAAAGCCCGAACAGGATCTCGGTCGCGTGCACGATGCCGCCGAGCCCATCCACGACGTCTTTCGCGCCGTGCGCGAAATTCTGCATGCCGGCGCCGACCGCGTTCCAGTCGATCTTGTCGAGGAAGTCGATGAAATGCTTCACGGCGTCGACGATGCCGGTCCGGATCCAGTCCTGGTTCTTGTCGATCCAGGCCGACATCTTTGCCGCCGCATCGACCAGCACCGGGCCGAGCTTGTCATAGATGGCGTTGGCGAGCGCGATGATGTGCTGGAGGAGCTCGGCCCAGCTCGCTTGCAGTTTCTGCGCGGATTCGATGGCATCGTTGCTCGGCGACAGGCTCTTCTGGAGCTTGTCGAGATAGACGTCGATGCCCGCGCCCATCTTGTACATGAGCTGTTCGGTCGCCGGGTCGATGCCCAGCGCCTGTGCGACATTGTGCGCCGCGCCGCCGTCGATCTGGTGCAACCTCTGCAGAGCCGCTGCGACATCCGACAGATAGCGATCGAGCCCATGGTTGGGGTCGATCCGCATACCGGTCCAGGCCTGCAACTGCGAGAATTCGCGCGGCAGCGCCTCGCCGTTCTTGTTGAGGTTGTAGAGCTGCTTGTTGACGCGCTCCAGGGTCGACGCGGTGGCGTCGGCCGAGCCGCCAAAGCGTTCGGCCGCATTCTCCCAGGCCGCGATGCGCTGGGGCGATTCCCCCAGGCTCGACGCGAAGCGGCCGAGCGAGGCATCCGCATTGGTGAGCTTGCGCACGAAGTCGCTGAGCGCCTGGCTGCCGGTGATGACGGCGAAGAGTTCGAGCACGCGTCGCGTGATCAAGTTGACGGTCTCGGCCGCCTTCTTCGAACTCTCCTCGACGTCCTTGCCGCCCTTGCGGAAGGCGTTGACGGTCTTGAGCCAGGAATCGGCCGTCTTCTTCTGGCCGTCGTTGAAGTCCTTGGGATCGAGGCCAAGCGTGACGATCAGGCTGTCAATGACCGTTGGCATTCTCGTCCCTCTTTCTCAGCAGCATCAGGTTGTGGGCGTCGACCATCGCCACCTCGAGAAGGTCGTGGACGTCCTCGATCGACAACCACTCGTCTAACTCGCGGAGCGAGGTTTTGCCCTTTGAGAGAACCTGACCGATGGCTCGGGAGACATTGCCGTATTCGAGGAGGCGGACGCCGGCGACTGTGTCGAGATCGATTTCGACTGGCCGCCGCCTGTAAAAAAACTGACGTGAAGGTTGATGACCTCCTGCCGGAGCTGGATCAGCGTCGCGATCTCCTCGACGTCACCCTCGATCAGCGGGCGCTGGATGGCCGGGTTGCGCGGATCGGGCTTGATGGTCACGCATTCCATCATCTCGTCGAGCAGCGGTTCGGCATCCTCGAAATCGATCTTGGTGATCGCCCGTATGCCGACGATGGCGATGCCCTGCATGCCCATGCCGGCGAAGTCGTCG
>NZ_RZSV01000105.1:0-19486 GCF_004023205.1 Mesorhizobium sp. M1A.F.Ca.IN.020.03.2.1
TTTCACCTGTTGGGCGGCGAAATCAAGATTGCCGTCCGTGACCCAAAATCTGTCCTGACAGTGATGGCAGGCAACATCTGCCGCTGCCGCCGAGGCGGCAATATCGGAAAATTCTCAGAAACCGTTCGGGATTTTTCGGCCGCGCCGGCGCCAAATACCGGCACGTTGACCGGGTGAACCGGCGCAGACCGCCGAGCGGCTCGGCTGGCTTTTTCCCGAAGCGTCGACCTCTCGGGCAGGCGACCACTCGCAACAATGGCCCGATGAGAGGACCGTTATGAGCTCCTTCCTGGGCGAGGTGCGCGGGCACCAGTTGACCATCTTCTTTTCGCTGGCGCTCGGCCTGACATGGCTGGCGTTCATTCCCTTCTATCTGTCGCATGGCGAGAGCATTCCCTGGTTCACCTTCGGACCGGCAATCTCGGGCTTCACCGTCGCGGCACTCGCCGGCGGCTGGGGCGCGGTGAAGACCATCCTCGCCTCGATGGTGAAATGGCGCGTTCGCCCGATCTGGTATCTGGTGGCGGTCGGCCTGCCGTTCGGGACACAGCTCGCCTCGATCCTGATCAATCCGTTCCTCGGTTCGGCGGAGCCGTCGTGGGGGAACATTCCTACCTTCTCCGAGGTGGCGCCCATGATCGCGCTCTATGCCGTGTTCAGCGGTCCGCTGGGCGAGGAACCCGGCTGGCGCGGCTTCGCGACCCCGCATCTTCTTGGCCGTCGCCCCGCGCTCGCCGGCAGCCTGATCCTCGGCGTGATATGGGCAATCTGGCACTTGCCGCTCGGCCTGCTCGGCGATCTCAGCCTCTACAGCACGATCAACGTCGTGCTGGCCGGGATCGTCTTCACCTGGCTTTACCAGAACACGGGCAGCGTATTGCTGGCCATCCTGATGCATGTCTCACACCAGAACAGCGTACGCTTCCTCGCCAAGGTGTTCGTCGACGGCGACTATATCCAGCAGCAATGGCTCGGCGTCGCGATCTGGGCGGTCATCGCGGTCGCGATCGTTGCCTATTACGGCACGGAAAGCTTTGTACGGCGGCCTGCGAAGCGACTTGCCACTGCATGGATACTCGACCGGTGAGGGCGCCTGCTCGGCGCCGTCATCCCCATTTGCGATGATCGGCGAGCACTTCGTCGATCACCCGGCGCTGCCTCCCGACCTCGGCCTGGTTGGCGTCGTGACCGGCAACGGTGATGAGCGCCTTCCACAGCGTCCAGCCGCGTCCGCGCGCCCAGGTCGCGTCATCGACGGCGATGCGCGCGCGGAATGCCTCGCGGCTCTCGCCCTCGAACAGCGTCCAGGCAATCGCCAGATCGCAGGAGGGATCGCCGACGCCCGACGTGCCGAAGTCGATGACAGCGCTCAGACGGCCGTCCTCGACCAGCAGATTGCCTGAGGCGACATCGCCGTGGAACCAGACGGGCGAGCCGTGCCAGCCGGCAGCAAGCGCCGCCTTCCAGACGGCAGTGGCGGCTTGCGTATCGATCCGGCCTTCAAGCGCAGCGATGGCCTGTCTCGCCTCGTCGTCATAGACGGCCAGCGGGCCGCCGCGATAAAAATTGTGCTGGCCAGGTGCCGGCCCCGCGGTCGGATCGATCCGTTTCAGGGCGACGAGGAACTCAGCCAGCGAGACCGCGAACGCGCGAAGGTCGGCGATGTGACCGGTTTTCGCCGTCTCGCCTTCGATCCAGCGGTAGACGGACCAGTGCCAGGGATAGCCCGCCGCCGGCTCGCCCATGGCGAGCGGCTCGGGAATCGGCAGCGGCAGAAGCGGCGCGAGCTTGGGCAGCCAGCGATGCTCCTTCTCGACCTGCAGCGCATAGGGAGCAGCACTTGGCAGCCTGACCGCCATCGTGTCGCCGAGATGGAAGGTGCGGTTGTCCCAGCCGCCGAACGCGACCGGCTTCACAGGCAGATGCCGCCATTCGGGAAACTGCGCGTCGACGAGCCGGCGCACGAGAGCGGTGTCGATATCCATCTTCGGGCTGTGCATGTCGCTATCCCAAAACCGCGTCGCCTTTGGTCGACATTCATCAGTTGGGAAACTCCAATCCCATCTCGCGATAGCGCTCCGGGTCGTCGCCCCAGTTCTCGCGCACCTTGACGAACAGGAAAAGATGCACCTTCTGCTCGAGGATCTCGGCGATCTCGGCGCGCGCGGCCTGGCCGATGGCGCGGATCGTCTCGCCCTTGTGGCCAAGCACGATCTTCTTCTGGCTCTCGCGCTCGACATAGATGACCTGCTCGATGCGCACCGAGCCGTCCTTCTTCTCCTCCCACTTCTCGGTCTCGATATGCGAGGAATAGGGAAGCTCCTGATGGAGCCTCAGATAAAGCTTTTCGCGCGTGATCTCGGCCGCGAGCTGGCGCATCGGCAGATCGGAGATCTGGTCTTCCGGATAGTACCAGGGACCGGCTGGAAGGGTCTCGGCAAGATAATCGAGCAGGTCCTTGCAGCCGGAGCCGGTGAGCGCCGAGACCATGAAGGTGCGCTGGAACGGCACTCTTTCGTTCGCTGTCGCGGCCAAAGCAAGCAGCGTCTCCGGCTTGACCCGGTCGACCTTGTTGAGGACGAGCAGCATCGGCTGCTTGACGTCCTTCAGCCGGTCGAGGATGGCGTCGGCATCGCCTTTGATGCCGCGTTCGGCATCGATCAGCAGCACCACGACATCGGCATCCTTGGCGCCGCCCCAGGCGGTGGTGACCATGGCCGTGTCCAGCCGCCGCCGCGGCTTGAAGATGCCGGGCGTGTCGACGAAGACGATCTGCGCGTTGTGATGCGTGGCGATGCCGCGCACGATGGCTCGGGTGGTCTGCACCTTGTGGGTGACGATCGACACTTTCGCGCCGACCAGCTGGTTGACCAGCGTCGACTTGCCGGCATTGGGCGCGCCGATCAGCGCGACGAAGCCGGAGCGCGTGGCAGGCGTTTCGAAGGTTTCGGTGACGGTCATGCAGCGCTCCATACGCCTTCGCGCAGCAGCAACGCGGCCGCCGCCGCCTGCTCCGCTTCGCGCTTGGAACGGCCGCTGCCGATCGCCGGCGCGAAAGAGCCGACCTTGACGCTGACGGTGAACAGCGGGTCGTGGTCGGGCCCCTCGCGAGCATCCACCCGGTAGGCCGGCACCGCGCCCGACGCCGCCTGGTGCGCCCACTCCTGCAGCTCGGTCTTGGCGTCGCGGCGGGCAGCACCGATCGCCTGCGAGCGCGGCTGCCAGTAGCGATGGATAAACGCGCGGGCGGTCTCAAGGCCACCATCCAGATAAAGCACAGCGATCAGCGACTCCAGCGCGTCGGCACGCAGATTGGTTCGCTTGCGGCCTTCGAGATTGCGCACGTCGGAGCCGGCGCGGATCAGCTCCGGCAGGCCGATCTCCTCGGCGATCTCGGAGAGCGCCTCGGCATTGACCAGCGCGTTGAGGCGGAGCGACAGCTCGCCCTCGGCGGCATCCGGAAAGGCAGCGAGCAGCATGTCGGCCACGACCAGGCCGAGAACGCGGTCGCCCAAAAATTCGAAGCGTTCGTAGTCGACGCCGGCATGCGTCGAACGCGCGCTGGCATGGGTCAGCGCGCGCTGCAGACGCTGGCGGTCGGCGAAGGCGTGGCCGGTGCGCTCGACAAGCGCTTCGGCAAGGGCATCGGCGGTCAAACGCTTGGTCGCCGCCATAACCTTAGTGGACGAGATGGAACAGGCGGCCGGCACGCATCAGCGACGGCCACTTCCAGATTTCCAACGGGCTTGCGCCATCGGCGATCGAGAAGAAGATGACGTTGGCGCGGCCGACGAGGTTCTCGGCCGGCACGAAACCGACGGTGAAGCGGCTGTCGGAGGAATTGTCGCGATTGTCGCCCATCATGAAATAGTGGCCGGGCGGCACATCGAACTCGCGCGTGTTATCGCCGATCGAATTGGGCGTCAGATCGAGCGTGTCATAAGTGACGCCGTTGGGCAGCGTCTCGCGATAGACGTCGACGGGACGGTCGACCTCGGTGATGTCGGGGTTGTCGATCTGGCCGACCTTTTCGCGCGGCACCGCGGTGCCGTTGATGAAGAGCTGGCCGTCCTTGACCTGGATCTTGTCGCCGGGCAGGCCGACGACGCGCTTGATGTAGTCGACGGACGGATCCGGCGGGAACTTGAACACGACCACGTCGCCGCGCTTGGGCTCAGAGCCCCAGATGCGGCCGGAGAAAATGTTGGGGCCGAAGGGCAGCGAGTAGCGCGAATAGCCATAGGCCCATTTGGTGACGAACAGATAGTCGCCTTCGAGCAGCGTCGGCCGCATCGAGCCGGAGGGGATGGAGAAGGGCTGGAACAGCAGCGTGCGGATGACAAGCGCGAGCAGCAGAGCCTGGATGATGACGGAAAAGGTTTCCCCAAGCCCGCCGGATTTCTTCTGCGATTTTTCAGCCACGCTCATGTCGTCCTCGATTGTGCGTTGGTTGGTATAGAGTCTCGGCGCGCGCTGGGCAACGTCATGCCGCCCGTGGTCAGATGGAATCAATGTGGCGCTTGTTCGGCGGGCACTGCCTCGATGATCACAAAGGCTTGAGCAAGTGGAAAATCGTCGGTGATAGTGAGGTGGATCAGCGCATGGTGGCCCTTGGGCAGGATTTTTTCCAGCCTGGCGGCAGCGCCGCCGGTGAGCGCCATGGTGGGCGCTCCGCTGGGCAGGTTGACCACGCCCATGTCGCGCCAGAAGACGCCCTCGGCCATGCCGGTGCCAAGCGCCTTGGCGCAGGCCTCCTTGGCGGCGAAGCGCTTGGCGTAGGAAGCGGCACGGGCCGCGCGCTTCTCCGACTTGGCCTGCTCGACCTCGGTGTAGATACGCTGGATAAAGCGCTGGCCGTGCCGTTCCAGGGACTTCTCGATACGTCTGATGTCGATCAGGTCACTGCCGATGCCGATGATCATTCCGCGGGAACTTCCCGTCCGCCCTGCCGGGCCTTCCTGGCTCGCTCGGTCATTCGCCGCTGCCGTTGCGCGCGAAAAGCGGTCATGCCCCACCGCGTGACACCATAGAAGACGAGCCCGAAGACCAAGCCGAGGGGCACCGCGCCGAGAAGCATCGGCTCCAGGATCGGGTGCCACAGCTTGGCGAAGGAAAGCGTGTGCATCATTTCCCCGAGATGCTCCGGCGGCCCATGCCTGGGCAGATGTTCATGCAGGATGAGCTTGCCAGTCTCCCAGGACGCGCCCCAGAGCAGCGGGAAGGACAGCGGATTGCCGAAGAACACCGCACCGAGGGCTGCCGCCACCAGATTGCCGGCGATCACCCAGCATAGCACGGCGGCGATGATGAAGTGGAAGCCCAGCGGGAAGAAGGAGGCGAAAACGCCTGCCGCGACTCCGGCGGCCACCGAATGGGGCGTCGCTTTCAGCCGCAGAATGCGCTTGGAGAAATACTGAACGGAGCGCGAGAACGAGCGGCGCGGCCATAGGTAAGTACGCACCCGCTCCAGGAGGCCATCAGGCTCTCGGCGTCGAAAAAGCACTCTGTTTCGGTTCCTGGTCCAACACACGCTTCCCTGCCAGCCGGGTCGCGCCAACATTATCTTGCGCTTCACCGGCGCAGGAAGGCAACAAAACTTTGCTATAGCGGCGATTGCCAGACCACGGAACAGCGAAACGTCGCCGCGATGGTCTGCCGCAGGCTCTTACATGAGCGCCATTCTGGCGAAACTGAGGAAGACTGGGCAAAGCATGTTTGGCCATTCGTCCTTGCGCGACCGCGGCGCCGAGGTATCGGACGCGGTCAGCCTGGGCTTTTCAGCTAAGTTCGATATTCGCTGACCTCGACCAGGTTGTCGTCGGGATCCCGGAAATAGACCGACATCATTCTGCCGCGAGCACCGGTGCGCTCGACAGGTCCGACTTCGACCGCCACACCGTTGGCTTCGAGGCTGGCGCGGATGTCGGCAAGAGGCACCGCAGCAATGAGGCAGAAATCGCCGGAGCCCGGCGTCGGCGCCTTCGCCTTCGGCTCAAAGGTGCGAGCGACCTCGTGCAGATTGATCTTCTGCGATCCGAACAGAAGCGCGGTCGGCCGGCTCGGCTCGTCCAGCCGCCCCATGCCCAGCACGCGCTGATAGAAGTCGCAAGTCGCTTCGACAGACCGGACCGTCAGGACGAAATGATCGATGCCGGCTATCATGGGGCCTCTGCGCGCTTCGCTGGCAAAGAGATTCAACCGGCACCCTCAGGTGCTTGTTTTCATTCATCGCCAGGTCAGATATTTCGGCTTCCCGGCTTAACGGCAGGGATGGCGGCAAGTTCCGGCGGCAGGCGGTCGGGCGGGTAGGCCGGCACCTCATATTCGGCGAGCGCAATCAGCGGCACGCCGACATCGGTCTTGCCGGCCGAGCGGTCGATGATGCAGGCGGCCGCCACCACCTCGGCGCCGAGCTGGCGCAGGCAGTCGATGGTCTCGCGAATCGAGAGACCCGTGGTGACGATGTCCTCGACAATGACGACGCGCGATCCCTTTGCGATCTCGAAGCGACGCAGTCGGAACTCGCCCCCTTCCCGCTCGACCCAGACCGCCGGCGCGCCGAGATGGCGCGAGGTCTCGTAGGCCGGGATCAGGCCGCCGATCGCCGGGCCGACGACATAGTCGATCCTGCCCGGCACCGCCTCACGAATCTTCTCGGCCAGCGCCTTGCACAGGCGCTCGGTCTTGTCGGCATGCATGAAGACGCGCGCCTTCTGCAGGAAGATCGGGCTGCGCAGTCCGGACGTCAGGATGAAGTGCCCCTCGAGAACCGCGCCCGCCTCGCGGAAAATGCCCAGCACTTCATCGGTGTTCATTGTTCGCTCCATGCTCTTGGCGAGTGGTGAGTAATGAGTAGTGAATAGAATAGCGATGAGTGAATGGTGAATGGTCGTGATAGGCAACCTAATTCACTATTCACTATTTACTATTCACCCATTCACACGCCGTGCGTCGCTGACGCTCGAATTATCCTTGAGCTGCGACAGCAGCCGGTTGAGGTGCTTCAGGTCCCAAACCTCGAGGTCGATCAGCATCTCGGTGAAATCGGGCGCGGTGCGCACCATCGACAGCGTGTGGATGTTGGCATCGTTAGACGCGACGACCTGCGCGATGTCGGCGAGCGAGCCCGGCGCATTGATGGCTGTGACCGAGATGCGGGCCGGGAAGCGCTCCTTGGTACGCTCGTCGATGTCCCAGCGCACATCGATCCAGCGCTCGGGCTGGTCGTCGAAAGCCTGCAGGGCCGGCGACTGGATAGGATAAATGGTGATACCGGTTCCTGGCTGAATGATGCCGACGATGCGGTCGCCGGGCACCGCCCCTTCCGGCGCGAAGCGCACCGGCAGGTCGCCGCGCACGCCGCGGATGGGCACCGCACCGTCGCGCTGCTGGTCCTTGCCCTTGCGCGCGGCGCGGCCGGGCATCTGGAACAGCATGCCCGCGGCGTTGCGGATCTTGGACCAGCCTTCCTCGCGCTGCTTGGGCGCCGCGACCGTGACGCGCTCGTCCTTGTAGTCGGGGAAGACTGCTTTCATGACATCGGTCGAGGCAAGCTCGCCGCGGCCGACAGAGGCCAGCACGTCCTCTATATCCTTGCGCGCCAGGCGATGCAGAACCGGCTTCAGGCTTTCCTTGGTGAAGTTCTTGCCGGCGCGCTCGAAGGCGCGTTCGAGGATGCGGGCGCCGAGCCCGGAATATTGCTTGCGGATGGCATTCTTGGTGGCGCGGCGGATGGCGGCGCGCGCCTTGCCGGTGACGACGACCGATTCCCAGGCTGCCGGCGGCACCTGCGCCTTGGAGCGGATGATCTCGACCTCGTCGCCGTTCTTCAACTCCGTCATCAGCGGCATGATGCGGCCGTTGACCTTGGCGCCGACACAGGTGTCGCCGACATCGGTGTGGACGGCATAGGCGAAGTCGATGGGGGTGGCGCCGCGCGGCAGGGCGATCAGCATGCCCTTGGGCGTGAAGCAGAACACCTGGTCCTGGAACAGCTCGAGCTTGGTGTTTTCCAGGAAATCCTCGGGATTGTCGCCCTCGGCCAGTTGCTCGATGGTGCGGCGCAGCCAGGCATAGGCGTTGGTCTCCTTGGAGATCGCGTGCGCTGCGCCGTTCGGCTTGCCGCCGCTGTCCTTGTAGATCGAATGCGCGGCAACGCCGTATTCGGCGATCTTGTTCATCTCGCGGGTGCGGATCTGCAGTTCGACGCGCTGGCGCGAGGGGCCGACAATGGTGGTGTGGATCGAGCGGTAGTCATTCTGCTTCGGCGTCGAGATGTAATCCTTGAAGCGGCCAGGCACCATCGACCAGGTGGTGTGGATGGCGCCAAGCGCGCGGTAGCAGTCCTCGACGGTGTCGACGACCACACGGAAGCCGAAGATGTCGGAGAGCTGCTCGAAGGAGAGCGCCTTGGCCTCCATCTTGCGGAACACCGACCAAGGCTTCTTCTGCCGGCTTTTGACGCCGGCTTTGATCGCGTGTTTTTCGAACAGGCCGGACAACGCCTTCTCGATCTCGTCCAGCACGCCCTTGTTGCGCTCGAAGATCTCGGCGAGCCGCGCGGTGACGGCGCGATAGGCTTCCGGATTGATGTAGCGGAAGGCGATCTCCTCAAGTTCCTCGCGCATGCCTTGCATGCCCATGCGGCCGGCGAGCGGCGCATAGATGTCCATCGTCTCCTCGGCGATGCGCAGGCGCTTGGACTCGGGCATATGGTCGAGCGTGCGCATGTTGTGCAGGCGATCGGCGAGCTTGACCAGCAGAACGCGAATATCCTCGGAGATCGCCAGCAGCAGCTTGCGCAGGTTCTCCGCCTGCTCGGCCTTCTTGGAGACGAGGTCGAGCTTCTTCAGCTTGGTCAGTCCCTCGACCAGCTTGCCCATCTCGGGGCCGAACAATTCATCGATCTCGGCCCTAGTGGCGGTCGTGTCCTCGATCGTGTCGTGCAGCAGGGCAACGGCGATGGTCGCCTCGTCCATATGCATCTCGGTGAGGATGGCCGCCACTTCCAGCGGATGCGAGAAATAGGGATCGCCCGAGGCGCGCTTCTGGTGGCCATGCTTTTGCATGGCGTAGACATAGGCCTTGTTGAGCAGCGCCTCGTTGACGTCAGGCTTGTAGCGCTGCACGCGCTCGACAAGCTCATACTGACGCATCATGGGCGAAATCTCGCGGTGATGAAATGATTGATGCGCCGCACCGGCGTGCGACGCATCCCATAGATAGCCACGAAACTGACGATACGGAAGTCCCGGATGCTTGATCCAGGCCCGTGTCCAAGAGCTTAGTAGTCGTCGCTCTTTTCCGGCGGCACCAGACCCTCGATGCCGGCGAGCAGGTCTTCCTCGCTCATGCGGTCGAAGGCGATGTTCTCTTCGGCATCGTCGGTGTCGGCACCAGCGGTGGCAGCGCCGGTCTGGTCGGCGATGGCCTCGCCCTCGGCCTCCGGCTCGTCGACCTCCACATGCTTCTGCAGCGAGTGGATCAGGTCTTCCTTGAGGTCGTCCGGCGACAGCGTCTCGTCGGCGATCTCGCGCAGCGCAATGACCGGATTCTTGTCATTGTCGCGAGGAACGGTGATCTGCGCGCCCTGGCTGATCTGGCGGGCACGGTGGCCGGCGAGCAGCACGAGCTCGAAACGGTTGTCGACCTTGTCGATGCAATCTTCAACGGTTACGCGGGCCATGGACTGCCCCTTTCATGCGTGGATTTGATGGAAAACTGGCGGGCTCCATAACAAGGACGCCGCCGAAATACAAGCTTTATGGCGGGCACCGCCGAAGCACGAGCCCCTGCCCGGCTCAATATCGGACTTCGCCTTGCTTACCTGGTGCCGATCACAATTGCTTGCAATGCGCGCCCTGCCCTTGGATATCCATAAATCTGGCGTTATCTCGAAAGGGGCGGGAAGAGGGACCATTATCGGGCCTACCCGTCACGTCCTTTTAGACGACAGAAATTTTTGAAAAGGGATATTTTTCAATGTTCGATCCCCGTGAAAAGATCGCTCTTTTCATCGACGGCGCCAACCTCTACGCCACCTCGCGGGCGCTGGGCTTCGACATAGACTACCGCAAGCTTCTGTCGAGCTTTCAGAAACGCGGCTACCTGCTCAGGGCCTATTACTACACCGCGCTGGTCGAGGATCAGGAATATTCCTCGATCCGGCCGCTGATCGACTGGCTGGACTATAACGGCTTCAAGGTGGTGACCAAGCCAGCCAAGGAGTTCACCGACTCGACCGGCCGGCGCAAGATCAAGGGCAACATGGACATCGAGCTCACCGTCGATGCGCTGGAGCTTGCCGATGTCGTCGACCACTATGTCATCTTCTCCGGCGACGGCGACTTCCGCACGCTGGTCGAGGCGCTGCAGCGGCGTGGCCGCAAGGTGTCGATCATCTCGACCATGGCCTCGCAGCCGCCGATGATCTCCGACGACTTGCGCCGCCAGGCCGACCACTTCATCGACCTCATGACGCTGAAGAATGAAGTCGGCCGCGATCCATCGGAACGGCCGGTCCGCCGGCCGGAGCCGGCTGAAGCCGACGAGGACGATTATTGAGCGCGGCGGCCTTGAGCGCTGCGCCCTCCCCCGAGCCTGACCGCGATTGTCCGCTTTGTCCGCGGCTGCACGACTTCATCGCCGCCTGGCGCCAGCGCGAGCCGGGCTGGTTCAATGCACCGGTGCCGACCTTCCTGCCGCCGGAGGGCGAGGGCTCGGTCAGGCTCCTCATCGTCGGGCTGGCGCCCGGCCTGCGCGGCGCCAACCGCACCGGGCGTCCCTTCACCGGCGACTATGCCGGCGACCTGCTCTACGCAACGCTGATCGCTCAAGGGTTGGCGCGCGGGGAATTCAAGGCCAGGCCCGATGACGGGCTGGAGCTCGTCGGCACCGCGATCACCAATGCGGTGCGATGCGTGCCGCCGGAAAACAAGCCGGTCGGCGCCGAGATCGCCACCTGCCGGACCTTCCTCAAACCGACGATCGCGCGCTTTGCCAATCTGCGGGCCATCCTGACGCTGGGCTCGATCGCGCATCAATCGACGGTGCGGGCGCTGGGCGGGCGCGTCGCCACCCTTCCGTTCCGCCACGGCGGACGACAGCAGGCCGGCGGCATCACGCTGTTCTCCAGCTATCACTGCTCGCGCTACAACACCAACACCGGTGTGCTGACGGAAGCGATGTTCGTCGATGTCTTCAAGGAGATAGCAGCCTTCCTGAAGAGCTAGGGTCCGGCGCCGCGGCAAACAACTCCGACAGCCTCGCCGGCCCGCCCTTCAGCACATTCAGGTCGACGTCGCCGTCGATGCCGTCGACACGGCCTGTGTCGAGATATTGCCAATAGACCCAGTCGTCGTCGTTCAGCGGCCCCCGCACAGAGCGCAGCCAGCGCTGGCGTACCGCGATATGAGCGGCATAGGTCGGTGCCGTCTCATCGGTTATATAGAGAATGGCCGGCTTGCCGTAAGCCGCCTCGACCGGGCCAAGGAATGCCAGCAGTTCGGCGTTCAGCTCGGCGGGCGAAGGGCGTCGCGGACAATTGCCGTGGAACTCGATGTCGACCACCGGCGGCAAGAGCTGCTCGCCGCGCGGCACGACCGATATGAAGTTCCTGGCCTGGTCGGCACCCGGGCGGCAGAAGGTGAAGAAATGATAGGCGCCGACAGCGAGGCCCGCCGCGCGGGCCTGGCGCAAATTCTCAGCAAAGGCATCATCGACATAATCACCACCTTCCGTCGCCTTGATGATGGCGAAAACGACATCGTCGGCCGCGACGCGCGGCCAGTCGATCCTGCCCTGGTGATGCGAAACATCGATGCCCCTTAAGGGGAATTTGCCGCGATCCGGCGGGAAAGCACGGTGCCGGAAGAAGCCCTCTGCCCATGTGGCAAGCGCCAGAAAGACGAAAGCCAGGGCCAGGGCAATCAAGCCGTTCCTCAAGCCTTGGCTCCCTGCTCGCCTTGCCCGCATATCGAAGGTGGCTTTATCCGCGCTCCTTAAGGAGCCGTCCCTTCTCGCGCGACCAGTCGCGCTGCTTTTCGGTCTCGCGCTTGTCGTGCAGCTTCTTGCCGCGGGCGATGGCGAGCAGGAGCTTGGCGCGGCCGCGATCGTTGAAATAGATTTTCAGCGGCACCAGCGTCATGCCTTCGCGCTCCACGCTCTGGGCAAGCTTGGCCATCTCGCGCTTGCTGACGAGCAGCTTACGGCGCCGGCGCGGCTCGTGGTTGAAGCGGTTGGCCTGGAGATATTCCGGCAGATAGGAATTGATCAGCCAGATCTCGCCGCCTTCGGCGGAGGCGTAGCTCTCCTGGATGTTCGCCTGGCCCTGGCGCAGCGACTTGACCTCGGTGCCGGTCAGCACCAAGCCGGTCTCGATCGTGTCGAGCACCTCGTAGGAAAAGCGCGCCTTGCGGTTTTCGGCGACCGTCCTGTTGTTGGGGTCGGCTTTCTTGACTTGATTCATGATGCGGAGAGGTGGCGCCTCATCCCTAATTAATCAAGCCGGCGTGCTTCAGCGCCGCGTCGAGCTTCTCGGCGGTCGAAGCTTCGACCGTCACCAGCGGCGAGCGGACCACGTTCTCGACCTTGCCCAGCTTCGACAGGGCGTATTTGGCGCCGGATACGCCGGGCTCCACGAAAATTGCTTTATGCAGCGGCAGGAGACGATCCTGCAGTTCTAGCGCCTTGGCGCTGTCGCCGGAGAGCGTGGCTTCCTGGAACTCGGCGCAAAGGCGCGGCGCGACATTCGACGTCACCGAGATGCAGCCGACGCCGCCATGCGCATTGAAGCCGAGCGCGGACGCATCCTCACCGGAAAGCTGGATGAAATCCTTGCCGCAGGTCATGCGCTGTTCCGAGACGCGCTCGACCTTGCCGGTCGCATCCTTGACGCCGGCGATGTTCTTGAAGTCGTGGCGCAGCCTGCCCATCGTCTCCGGGGTCATGTCGATCACCGAGCGCGGCGGGATGTTGTAGATGATGATCGGCAGCTTGGTTGCCCTGGCAACGGCTGCGAAATGCTCGTAGAGGCCGCGCTGGGTCGGCTTGTTGTAATAAGGCGTGACGACCAGGGCTGCATCGGCGCCGGCCTTTTCGGCATACTGCACCAGGCCGACGGCTTCCTCGGTGTTGTTGGAGCCGGCACCGGCCACAACTGGAACCCTGCCCCTGGCGACCTCGATGCAGACCTTGACGACATTGCGGTGCTCGTCATGCGACAGCGTCGGCGACTCGCCGGTGGTGCCGACGGGCACGAGGCCCTTGGTGCCCTCGGCGATCTGCCATTCGACAAACGCGCGAAAGGCTTTCTCGTCGAAACGCCCGCTCTTTTCGAACGGTGTCACGAGCGCAGTCAGCGAGCCTCTCAGCATATTGTCCAAACTCCTTGGGACTTTGTTGGTCCAAGCATGTCGCTCTCCCAAAGCCGGGTGCCCACTTTGGGCGACATGCATCAGCGTTTTGTCGATGCGTAAATTCCCGCGCCTTCTAATCGAAAGCGAAGCCGCGCACCATAGTCTCGACACGGTTCAGCGGCAAGCATTGCTGTAGTGCCAGCAAGCGTAATTCGAACGGCCTCGATAACCTTTTGTTTACGAGCCTTTCACGACCTAAGTTTAGGCTCCGGGTCGGCCTCGAAGGCCCTGCCTGCTGACAATGTGCCGGGGTGGAACATGCCGACAAATCGGCCTCATCTGTTCGCGCTTTTGAGCGCGGCCGTCGCGCTGATACCGGGTATGGCGATCGGCGGCAGCGTCGACGTGCGCGTGACGGCGGCGATTGCCGCGCCGGGCTCGCCGTCGGCCGCGGACCAGGCGCAGCAGCCTCAGCCCCCGGCCAGCATCGCGCAATTGAAGAGCGGTCTCGACGCGCTCGCGGTGAACAACATCGCCGCGGCGCGCAATGCTCGCGACACGCTGCCCGCCACCTCGCTCGACCGGCACATTCTGGCCTGGGCGATCGCGCTCTATGGCGGCGACCAGGTGCCGAGCGGCGAAATCGCCGATGCCGCCAAGATGCTGCCTGGATGGCCGGGCACGATCGCGCTGCGCAGGAACAGCGAGCGCGCGCTCTATCGCGAGAACCCGCCGCCGCAAGTGGTGGTGCGGGCCTTCGGCCGCAGCCAGCCGCTGACGCCGGAAGGCGTGATCATCCTTGCCCGCTCGCAGGTGGCGCTGGGCGATCAAGCGGCGGCGCGCGCGGTGCTGGTGCCCTTCTGGCGCACGGAGAAGCTGGATGCCCAGGACGAAACTTCCATCATCAAGGAATTCGGCACGCTGATCCCTGCGGCCGATCATCGCTATCGCATGGAGCGCATGTTCTATGCCGACCGGCCGTCCTCGGCGCTGCGCGTCGCCGGCATTGCCGGCGCCCAGCAACTGGCGGATGCCTGGGTGGCGGTCGATAAAGGCGAAAAAAACGCGGCGAAACTGTTGAAGGCGGTGCCGGCGGCGCAGCGTTCGGCCGGCTATTTCTTCGCCGAGGCAGAATATCTGCGCAAGCAGCAAAAACTTGCCGATGCCGCGGCAGTCGTGATGAAGGCGCCGACCAATCGCGACGCGCTGGTCGATCCCGATGCCTGGTGGGTGGAGCGGCGCGTTCTTTCGCGCGAGCTGGTCGATCAGGGCGACATAAAGACCGCCTACAAGATCGCCTCCATGCATGCGGCCGAAAGCGCGGCCAGCGCCGCGGAAGCCGAGTTCCATGCCGGCTGGTATGCATTGCGCGGTCTCAACGACCCGGCAGCAGCCGCCTCGCATTTTTCACGCATCGCCGAGCTCGCCCAGGGACCGGTGTCGCTGTCGCGCGCCTATTACTGGCTTGGCCGCGCCGCGGAAGTCGGCGGCCCGGGCAGCGCCAAGGACTATTTCACCCGGGCCGCCAGCTACGGCACCACCTTCTACGGCCAGCTTGCCGGCGAGCGTGTGGGCCTCAGAACCTTGAGCATCGTCCATCCCACGCCCAGCGCGGCCGACCGCCAAAGCTTCGAGGGCCGCGAGGCGGTGAAAGCGATCAAGCGGCTGCAGGAGGCAGGGTATGACCGCTATGCCGAGACGCTCTACCGCGACCTCGCGGGGCAGCTGACCAGCCCCGGCGAGCTTGCGCTGCTGGCGGGGCTTGCCGAAAAACAGGGCAACCATTTCATGGCGCTGAAGGTCGGCAAGATCGCCGCCCAGCGCGGCATCGATGTGGGTGCGCTTTCGCATCCGTTGGGTGTCATTCCCGATTCGGCCGATATCTCCGGCTCCGGCAAGGCGCTGGCCTATGCCATCGCCCGCCAGGAGAGCGAGTTCAATGTCGCGGCGATTTCCAGCGCGGGCGCGCGCGGCCTCTTGCAGTTGATGCCGGGTACCGCCAAGCAACTGGCGAAGAAGGCCGGCATGACCTTCTCGCAAACGCGGCTGACGACCGATGCCGGTTACAACGCGACGCTGGGGTCAGCTTTTCTCGGCGAGCAGCTCGACCGCTTCAACGGCTCCTATGTGCTGACCTTCGCGGGGTACAATGCCGGCCCAAACCGCGCCGCCCAGTGGGTGGCGAAATACGGTGATCCGCGCGGCAAGGACGTGGACGCCGTCGTCGACTGGGTCGAGCGGATCCCCTACACGGAAACAAGAAGTTACGTGCAGCGCGTGATGGAGAATTATGAAGTCTACAAGATGCGTATTTCCGGCAAATACGACATCGTCGGGGATCTGGTGAACGGGCGGAGTTGATCGCCGTGGGGCGTATGCAAGCCTCAGGTTGGCGATCCTTCGCGCCCCTCTGTCCTGCCGGACACCTCCCGCACTTGGAGATTGGCAGTTTCGCTGCCGGCTCGTTCATGCCGCTTTGGCGATGGGTAAAAGCTTAGATGACAGTCAATCCCCTTGCGGGGAGATGTCCGACAGAACAGAGGAGATGCTGTCCCGCCAGCGTGGCAAGGTTGTGTAGCGTGCCTTCCCATCATTTGACCGCGGCCGCCCTCGCCTGTAGCTGTCGGTCACCTCAGCGAGGAGCAGCATCCCGATGGCGAGCGACGGTTTCTCCGACTTCTTCTATGCCGCACCCGATGGGCTGAAACTGCATGCCCGCATTTATGGCGAGGCGAACGGTGGCTGGCCGATCGTTTGCCTGCCCGGCCTCACCCGCAATGCGCGCGACTTCCATGAGCTCGCGCTTTACCTCTCCGGCAAGGCGAAGACGCCGCGCAAGGTCGTCGCTTTCGACTATCGCGGCCGTGGCCGATCCGACTACGATCCCGACATCAGCCACTACAATGTCGGCGTCGAAGCCGGCGACGTGCTCGCTGGCTTGTCAGCGCTGGGTATCGAAGAGGCTGGCTTCATCGGCACCTCGCGCGGCGGACTGATCATCCATGTGCTCGGCGCGCTGAAGCCGGCCGCCTTGAAAGCCATTGTCCTCAACGATATTGGCCCGGTGATCGAGGCGGAAGGTCTTGCCCATATCCGCTCATATCTCGATCGCGCGCCGAGGCCGAAGACATTCGCCGAGGCGGTCGACACGCAGCGGCGCGTGCATGGTGCCGGCTTCCCTGCGCTCACCGATGCCGACTGGGCGCGCATGGTTGGCGCCATCTGCCGCGACACGGATGCCGGGCTGGTGCCCGATTTCGATCCTGCCCTGGTCGAGACCCTGGCCAATGTCGACTTCAGCAAGCCACTGCCGGATCTTTGGCCACAGTTCAACGCGCTTGCCGCCGTGCCGTTGCTCGCCATACGCGGCGGCAATTCGACGCTTCTCTCCACCGCGACGATCGAGGAGATGGCAAAGCGTCATCCCGGCATGGAGACGATCACTGTCGAAGGCCAGGGACACGCGCCCTTGCTGGACACCGGTGAGTTGCCGAAGAAGATCGCGGATTTCCTCGATCGCGCCGAAGCCCAGTCGAAGTAGAGTAAAGTCCGAGACTAACGCTACCCCGGGCTTGTTTTTGAAATATAGATTCCCGGCGCGTGGCGTGCCCCCTATTTGCCCTTCGAGCTCTTGCGGCGCGCCTTCGCCGGCTCCGAGCCGCTCTCCTTGCGGGCGGCTTTGGCCGATGAAGGCGTGGTCAACGGGGACGCAAACACCGAGTTCTCTGCGGGCCGCGGCGCCTCTTCGGCGCGCGGCTTCTCGAGCACGACGACGCAGCCATCGAGGTCGTTGGTGGCGAGGTGCGCGTAACGCATGGTCATCGACAGCGTCTGGTGACCGAGCCACATCTGCACGCGCCGGATATCGATGCCGCCCTGGACGAGTCGCGAAGCGCAGGTGTGGCGCAGGATATGCGGCACCACTTGCTCATCGGCGCCAAGACCGACTTCGGCCTTCGCCTCATTCCAGATGGCGCGGTACTGTGCCTGCGTGAGCTTGGTGAACGGACCCTTTGGCCGGCGGCCTTCGGTGGTCGGCGGCAGCTTGATCACCTCCTTGACCCGCTCGGTCATCGGGATGGTGCGGCTGCGGCCCGACTTTGTGATCCAGAAGCTGACGCGGTGTTCCTGGATGTCGTTCCAGATCAGGCCGAGCGCCTCGCCGAGACGGCAGCCGGTGTCGACCAGGAAGACCGAAAGTCTGTAAGCATCCTCGCTGCGGCTCTTGATGGCCGCGAACAGCCTTGTCTCTTCGTCCCTTTCGAGGAAACGAATCCGTCCCGCCCGCTCCTTCTGGCGGCGGAACTCGGGCAGGCTGTGGATATCTCCCATCTTATGAGCCTTGCGCAGCAGCTTGCTGAGTGCAGCCATCTTGCGATTGATGGTTGCGTTGCTGTTCCCGCGCTGGCGCAAGGTACCGATAAGACTGTCCAGGGTGTTCTGGTCAAAGGTGCTGAAACGCTCTCCCAGAAGGATCTCGTCTATTTCACCAATGAATGAGCTGACATTGTATTTATGCCGCCCATCATCCCAGAGTATATCCCGGTATGCTGTAAAGAGCTCACTGACCCTGTACGACTTTACTTCCCGGATCTTGTTATAGGTGTACCTAAATTTCGAATTCTGAGAAGAAAATACCGCAAAATGACCAGAGGGCTCCCCCTCTCGAATCGCTTCATTCGACATTTTTAGCCACACCCCCTGTGGTTAAGGGACCAGCCCTAACCGCTCGGGAGCATCCTTTCAAGAGTTTTCGAGTCTGGTCTCCGACCCCATCCGCCGATGGCGGATCCCACAAAGTCGCTCTACAGACCCGATCAGCTTACCGTTTTCACCCCCGTCCTTTCGTTGCGTTGATCCATCGCGAAAAGCAAAACGGCCCGGGCGCAGAGATGCCCGGGCCGGATTTCAGTTGTAGCAGTCCAGCCCTTAGAAGGAGCGCTGGAAGCGGAGCATGCCGCCCACGCTGTTTTCCTTGTCGGCGTTGGTCCAGTTGGAGACGGAGTCGTCGCCAAGGTGGAGGTAGTCAACTTCGGCGGTCACCGTGAAGCCGGGAACGATGTCGTAGGCGACGTTCGCAGCGACGCCGACGTTCTTGCCATCGTCAGCAGACACCTGGAGGTTGAACGAGGTCTTCTCGTTGAACTTGTAGGTGCCGCCGCCCCACACTGCCCAGTTACCGCTCCACTGCTTGTAGAAGCCGCGGCCGCCAGCGTTGATACCAGTGCCCGGAGCATGGACTTCCAACAGGTTGTCGTCGGTACCGTAGCCAGCCATGATGAACAGCGAGATCGCGTCAGTGGCATTCACGTCCAAGCGGACCTTACCAGCGACTTCTTCATAGTTGCTGTCATAAGCGATGACGCCGCTGATGGCGCCCCAGCCCTGCGTCCACTTCAGGCCGCCGACGACATGCGGAACATAGCTGTCGATCGTGCCGACGACGCCCGAGCCTTCTTCGAGCGAGAGGACGGCGGAGAAGCCGTTGCCGGCGTCGAAGTAGTACTGGACGACGTTGGTGTCGAAGTCGCCGTAGGGAACGAGCGTATCCTGGATGACGTTGCCGGCGTAGCCGATGAACGTGTTGAAGGCCGATTCGTCCTTACCAACTCGGAGGCCACCGAGCTGGATCCAGGCGAAGTTCAGCGAGACGGCCTTGTTGGCGGCGGGGTTGCCGAGCAGGTTCGTAACGGGGGCTGTGGTAGGACCAGTAACAGTGACCTGGCCGTAGTTGTTGCGGTTGCCGAAGTTGAACCGGGTCTCGGTGTAGGTCTTCAAGGTGCCGAGCTCGGTCTCCTGGCCGGTCCAGGTCTTCAGCGTGAAGCGCGCATTCTTGTAGAAGGTGTCCTGCTCGTCACCATCTTGGTGGTCAAAGGACCGCGCGCCGTCGAACGAGCCGACGTCGCCGACGCCGATGTCGTAGCGGACATAGCCGCCGATGCGCAGGCAGGTCTCGGTGCCGGGGATGTAGAAGTAGCCCGAGCCGTACACGTCGCAGATCCTGACGTATTCAGCCGGTTCCGGCTCGGCGACGGTCACCGCGTCGGCGGCGCGAGCACCGGAAACTGCGATCATGGCCGCAGCTGAGCCGAGAAGAAGGCTCTTGATGTTCATTTTCTGACCTCCAGTCA
>NZ_RZSV01000106.1:0-19088 GCF_004023205.1 Mesorhizobium sp. M1A.F.Ca.IN.020.03.2.1
CTTTGAAGGGGGACAGGTCGAGCAGCGGATGCGTCACCCGCCGCAAGTGCCGCACGGCGAACCAGCCGACGGCGACGCCGGCGGCAACCAGGCCCACTGTCGGCAGCATGCCATCCTCGGGATGCGCAAGCCGTTCCAGCCCATAGAGCATCGCGGCGAGGCCGAGCGCGGTGAGGAAGAATCCCGGCCAGTCGAGCGGCCTGGTCTCGGATTCGCGATCGCCCGGAACGAAGCGCGCGACAAGCAGCAGCCCGGCGAGGCCGAGCGGAACGTTGATGAAGAAGTTCCAGTGCCAGGACAGATAGGTGGTGATGAAGCCGCCGAGCATCGGCCCGATCACCGGCGCGAACAAGGCCGGCCAGGTGATCAGCGCCGTGGCGGCAAGCAATTCGGACTTGGCGGCGTTGCGCAGCACCAGGATGCGGCCGACCGGCGTCATCAAGGCGCTGCCGAGGCCCTGAACGATGCGGGCGGCAACGAATTGCGTCAGGCTCTGTGAGTAGCCGCAGGCGATCGACGCCAGCGTGAACAGCCCGATCGCGACGAGGAAAATGTTGCGCGCGCCAAACCGGTCGGCAAGCCAGGCCGACAACGGCACGAACACCGCCATGGTCAACATGTAAGCGGTGATCCCGATGCTCATCGCCACTGCCGGCACGCCGAAAGACTGCCCCATCTGCGGCAGCGACGTCGAGATGATCGTCGAATCCAGCAACTGCATGAAAAAGGCGACGGCAACGATCAGCGCGACGCGCCGCGCCTGGCGCGCCGCCGTCGGCACGAGCTGGGATACGGCCTCATTGTCGGGGATGCTGGTCATGACGCGCCGGTTGAACAGCATAAGGCTGAACCAGTCCAGAGCTTATCCAACAAACTTTCGTGTCGCCCCGCCGCCTGTTATGGATGAGCGCGGGCCGGACGAGGGAAATGCATGAAGCCGATCTATATCGACTACCTCAATGCTCTCGACATTGAAGCCCTTGGCCTGAGCGATGCCGAGATCATCGGCGCCGTCGAGGCCGGGCTCGTCGCCCAGGGCAAGGGCCAGACGGTGATCGAGCCGCGCGTCCATCTTGAGCCGGATCCGTCCTTCCGCGGTCATTTCAACGTGCTGCGCGGCTATGTGGCGCCGCTCGATGCGGCCGGCGTCAAGATCGTCGGCGATTATGTCGACAACTACCTGCACGCCCTGCCGTCCGAATTCGGCATACTCAACCTGTTCGACCCGCGCACCGGCGCGCCACGCGCCATCCTCGACGCCACCGTCATCACCGATATGCGCACCGGCGCGGTCACCGCCATCGGCGCCAAGCATCTGGCGAAGAAATCATCCAGGGCGCTCGGTCACATCGGCGCGCGCGGCACCGCCTACTGGAACGTGCGACTGCTCGATCACCTGTTCGACTTCGACGAGATCCGCGTCCATTCGCGCCGCCCCGAAAGCCGCGACGCTTTCGCCGCGAAGCTTGCCGCCGACCTCGGCAAGCCGGTTGTCGCCGTTGCCGACTGGAAGAGCTGCGTGGAAGGCGCCGACATCGTTGTCGAAGCCTCGCGGCTACCGGAACCGCAACCCCTGCTCAAGACCGCCTGGATCAAGCGCGGCGCGCTGGTCGTGCCCTATGGCACGATGAGCGCGGTGGAGCTTTCGCTTACCGACATCATGCAAAAGATCGTCGTCGACGACTGGGGTCAGTGCAAGGGCGGCAAGTTCGGCTCGCTGCGCGCCCATGTCGAGACGGGACGGCTGAGCGAGGCGACGCTGCATGCCGAGCTCGGCCAGATCGCTGCCGGGCACAAAGCGGGCCGGCAAAGCGACGGCGAGACGATCCTGTTCTGGCATCGGGGTCTGTCGCTCTCCGACATCGCGCTCGGCAAGGCGATGCTGGCCAAAGCCGCGGAACAAGGCATCGGCCAGAGGCTGCGTTTCGCATGACCCCGCTCGTTCTCACCGGCGCCGGCGTCAGCATCGAGGACGTGGCCGCCGTAGCGCGCAGTGCAGGCAAGGTCGAGATCACGCCGGCGGTCATCGAGAAACTCGGCAAGGCCCGCCAGGTCCTCGATGACGCCGCTGCCGGCGGCCAGCAGATCTATGGGCTGAACACCGGGCTGGGCGCCAATCTCGGCACGGCTGTCGAAGGCGATGCCGGTGCCTTCCAGCGCCAGCTTCTCGACGGACGCGGAGCTGCGGTGGGAAACCCATTGCCCGCCCAGCTCGTGCGCGCCGCAATGTTTGCCCGCATCGCCATGCTTTCCGCCGGCGGCTCCGGCCTGTCGCCGCATGTCCTCACCGCGCTTGTCGATCTGCTCAACGCCGGCATCCATCCGGTGATGCCGTCGCTGGGCTCGATCGGCGCCGGCGACCTGGTGCTGATGACCGCGATAGCCCACACGCTGATCGGCGAAGGCGATGCCGACTATCAGGGCAGGCGCATGCCTTCGGCAAAGGCGCTGATGATGGCGCGGCTTGCGCCAGTCAGCCTGGCACCGAAGGATGGTCTGTCGCTGATCAACGCTTCCGCGGTTTCTACCGGCGCCGGCGCGCTGGCGCTCGTCGACGCGCTGTCGGCACTCGAACAGCAGGAGCAGGCCGGCGCGCTCACCATGGAAGCGTTCGGGGCCAACCGCACCATCCTTGACCCGCGCCTGCATCTGGCGCGGCCGGCCGCCTGCCAGCAGGTAGCGGCAAAGGCGTTGCGCGACCTGCTCACCCGCGACGGGACGCCCGCGCCGACCACCCTTCAGGATCCGCTGTCGATCCGCTGCATGCCCTCGATCCACGGCGCGCTCATCCAGGCGATCGACCATGCCCGGCTCACGGTCGAGATCGAGCTCAACGCGTCCGCCGACAACCCGCTGGTGCTCGCCAACGACTCACTCGTGCTGTCGACCGGCAATTTCCACACCGCCTCGCTGTCGCTCGCCTTCGAGACGCTAGGTCTGGCGATTGCGCAATGCGCGGCGGCGTCGGCCGCGCGCTTCATCCAGCTCACCGGCTCAACCCGCCACGGCTTGCCGAAATATCTGTCGCCAATCGGCGGCGCGTCCGCCGGCTTCGTGCCGCTGCAGAAGACGGTGACGGCGATCCTGGCCGCCATCCGCCACAAGGCCAATCCGGTGATGCTCGACTTCCTGCCCGTGTCCGAAGGTGTTGAGGATCATGCGACGCAGACTCCCCTCGCCGTCGCCAAATGCGTCGAGATGATCGTACTGTGGCGGCGGCTGATCGCCCTGGAGCTTATGGCCGCCGCACAGGCCGTCGATCTTCGCGAAGGTCTGACACTTGCGCCGGCCACCAGCGCGATCCACGCGGCCGTCCGCGCCCATGTGCCGACGCTTAAGGAAGACCGGCCGCTCGGATCCCATGCCGATGCGCTCCATGCGGTGCTCGCCGACGGGTATTGGCTCCCTGCGGTGCACCAAATACTGCTCGACTAAACGAGATCAGTGCACCGCATCGTTGCGGACGATCGAGATCACCACCCGCCCAAGCCAACCCTCAGGCCAACTGGCCGCTCGCCCCGAATCGGATGGCCGGGCTCCGCCGCTTATGGGCCCGCCGGACGGCGCCCTCGGCACCCTCTTGGGTTGCACGATGAGTTCGGATATGAAGAGCCAAGGGCATATAAGGGGTGGCTCAATTGCATCGTTCCTGCTTCGTCTTGGCGGCAGACGCAAAAAATTTCCCATACGCTGTTCTGGGCGCGCGGCGCATACTGGACGTATCTGCGCCTATCGACGGTTTCATCCTTCATATCGGCGCCGGAACTGAGGATTTGCCGGTCGCGGACCGATTGCTCGGGGCTGCCGTCAAGATCGTCGACGTGTCCGATCTCATGAAGGAATTCGATTTCGATCCCGGTCACCTCAGCGTAGCAACCTACATTCGCCTGCTTGCCGACAAGCTGGCGGTATTCGAGCCCTACGACAGGCTCGTCTATGTGGACACCGATGTTATCTTCAACCGGTCGATCACCGACTTGGCCGATGTTGAACTGAATGCCCCACTCTTGGCGGCCCATGACGAACAGACCTATTTCGATCCGAGCTGCCGTGAGTCTCTTGAGATGGAGCCCGGCTCATCGCATTTCAACGCCGGCATACTGGTGCTGAACATGCCAATGATCCGCGCCGAGGGGCTCTTGGAGCGGGCGCGCGAACTGGCGCTGCGGCGGGTACCGAAGCTCGATCAGGGAGCGCTCAACATAGCGTTTGCCGGACGCTGGCAAACGATGCATCCGCTCTGGAATCTGCAGACCAACTATTCCAGCCAGATACCCTTCAGTAGAGCCTTCGCGCGTCATTTCACCTTCGGAAAGCCGTGGTGGCCAAGCCCTGAAGGAGTGGAACTCGCCGCGATGGCGATCTATCGCAACCTGGCGAAAGATACGCCCTGGCTCGATCGGTTCAAGCGTCCGCTCTGGACGAGAGGTCTGCGCAAGCGATTGCTCCGCAAATTCGACGGCCTCTCCGGGATCATTCTCAACAAGGAAAAATACAGACGCCGTTTCCGATTCAGCGCCGAACGGTGCACCGCCATTTTTGCCGCGCAGGCCGATCAGGGGATGATGGCCGCAACCTATCCGGAGGTCCTGATGGGCGTGGTCAAGCTACGGAAATAGGCGCCGATCTCTCGACGAAAGCTTACCGGCTCGGGCCGCGAGGCCGGCCCAATACCTGCCGCACTTGGCGGCGAACCCAGGCAGACCCATCGCAGTGCCCGTTCAGGCTCTTGCGTCCACTTTCTTCATGAAACGCCTGAGCTCGTCTGGATCCATATGCACGATGTGCCGGTCTTCCGGATAGGCGCCGCTGTTGACGTCGCCGACATTTTCCGAGAACGCCGCGATGCGCTCCGCTTGCCTTCAGCCGATATCGATCATCACCTTGCCGGCCTCGACCTTGACTGGATAGGTTTTGAGGTTGACGCAGACCGGCGCGCCCTTGGCCTGGCCGGTCTTATAGTTGAAGCGGCCATTATGCTTCGGGCATTCGATGATGTCGTCCATCACCAGCCCGTCGGCCAAATGCGCCTTTTCATGCGTGCAGAAACCGTCGGTGGCGAAGAACTCGTCGTCAGGCGAGCGGTAGATCGCGAAGGTGCGGCCGCCATGGTCGAAGCGGATCACGTCCTCCTCATCCACCTCGTCGACCGCGCAAGCTTCGACCCACTCCGCCATCGTCCTTCTCCTGATTGGGTTCGCACAACTGCCGCGCGCACCGACCTTATTCGGCAGCCGCAGCCGTTATGTCGAGATCGTGGAATCGCCGCGGTAAGGCTTGGCCGTCGGCGGCAATTCGCGCTTGAGGTAATAGTCCTCGTATTTCAGCTGCCTGACCAGCACCGGCCAGACCTCGCGATAGGCATGCCACATCGACGGGCTCGGCTCCGGCAAATCGTGCTTGATCAAGTCATGCAGCCTGGGCAGCGCATGATAGGGCACCATCGGGAACATGTGATGCTCCACATGGTAGTTCATGTTCCAGTAGATGAACCGGCTGATCGGGTTCATGTAAACCGTGCGCGTGTTGAGCCGATGGTCGGTGACGTTGTCGGCCAGCCCGATATGCTGCAGCAGGCCGGTCGTCACCATGTGCCAGGTGCCGTAGAGCCGCGGCAAGCCGATCAGCACCAGCGGTATCCATGACCTAAGCGCGATCGCCACAGCGATCGTCGCGACGTATACCGCGATGTGCCAGCGCGCCGCGATCACCGCCTTATGCTGCTCCATCTCCGGGACGTAGCTCTTCTCGTCGTCCGACAGCTTGCCGAAGGCCTGGCGCACCAGCGTGGGCAGCGAATAGCGGAAGTCGAGAATGCCCGTGAAGGCGAGCGCAGCCTTGATGAGGTCCGGGGGCCGCATAACGGCGATCTCGGCATCGCGGCCGACAATGATCGTGTCGGTGTGGTGACGGGCATGGCTCCAGCGCCACTGCACCGGGTTTCGCATCAGCATGAACGAGGCGATGTGATAAACGACATCGTTCATCCAGCGCGTGCGAAACGCGGTGCCGTGCCCGCATTCGTGCCAGCGCGAGTCGCTCGACGAGCCATAGAGCACGCCATAGACGAACATGAATGGCACGACCCACCACGTGCCCCAGAACCAGACAATACCGGCGGCTGAGCCCAGGATCGCCGAGATCCAGATGACGCTATCGCGGATCGCCGGCCCGTCGCAACGCTGCATCAGCTCCTTCATCACCTTGCGCGGCACGTCGGTGTGGTACCACTCGGCCGATGCAAGTCCGGTCTCTATCGCAAGCCGCGTGCTCTCGCCGACAAGGCTGTAGTCGCGCTTCGTACCGGTGGTCGTCATCGTCATTAAAGCCCGTTGGCGCGGAATTTCCCGTCGAGGAATTTCTTGGCGCGCGGCACGTCCTCCTCGTCGAGATGCTCGATGATCACCGGGATGTTCGGGTGCTTTTTGCTGAGACGCTTGAGATAGAGATCGTAATTCAGCGCGCCGAGCCCCGGCGCCGGCAGTTCGATCTCGCCGACGCCGCGGAAGGTCAGCCCCTCATGCGCCTCCGCGTCGCCGATGTCGGCATGCTTCTCCGTCTTGTCGCCGCCCGAACGCTTCACATCCTTGGCATGCGCGATTTTGATCTTGTCCGTCAGCGTGTCGAACACCTGGTTCAGCACTTGATCCATGCGGTCGATGTTGTGCGCCTCGAAATAGTTCGTCGGGTCCATCAACAGGCCGAGGCCGGGATGATCGACCTGAGCGAACATCCTGACCGTCTCCTCGACCGAGCCGACAACGTTGTTGACGTAGGTTTCGAGCAGGAACACCGCGCCGTGGTCGTAGGAGGTCTGGGCAAGATCCGAGATCACCTTGCGGCACTCCTCAAAACCCTCCTCGGTCTTGTTCTTCGGATGATGCACCCAGTCGGATTCGGTGTTGTAGGTGCCGGTTTCCGAGATCACGTAAGGCGAGCCGAAATCGCGCGCGTTCCGGATGATCTCCTTCAGGTAGGCAAGCCGCCGCTCGCGCTCGGCCCTGTCCGGGTGGATGATGTTCGTGTAGCCGGACACGCAGCAAACCGGCAGGTTGTGGTCGCGGAACGTATCGCGCACCCGCCTCGCCTTGTCCCTGGTGATCTGTCCGGCCGAGAGGTCGATATCCTTGAAATGCAGGTCGAGCTGCACGGTGTTGAAATCGAGCGCCCGGATGCGCCTGGCGACCTCCTCGAGCTCATACGGAAAATAGCCTGTGAAGATACCTGCCTGCATCATGAGGTGAAGTCCTCCCGATAAGCGATTCAATTGCCCTGTTTCTTAGTCGCCTGGTCGACAGGGATTTCGGACAGCCTGATGGTGCGGCCCTCCGCCATCGACCGGTAACCGGCCTCCACCAGCGCCATGGTGTTGACATTGTCGGCAACGGAAAGCGCCGGCGGCGTGCCGGTCTTGAGCGCATATTGCAGTTGCTCCATGACGCCGATGAAGGCATGCGGAAACCACATCGTCTCCCAGCTCGGGCTGACCCATTTGCCGCCGGTCGTCTCTGTCGAGGCGTAGGTCAGCGTCGAGGCGACGCCCTTCGGCCAACCGATCGTGCCCTTAGCGACACCCTTGGTGCCATCGACGCGCCAGTCGATATGCTGGTCGTCGGAATAGCCTTGCTGACGCGGGCCGGACCAGACGTCCTCCAGCGACACCGCGAGCACGCCGGAGGGAAAGCGCAGCGTCGAAACGGTGATGCCGTCGGAATGTTCGAACTTGGTGCGCGGATCCCTGCGCGTCAGCGTCGTGATTTCGTCAGGGTCGCCGAACAGGAAGCGCAGCACGTCGAGGTGGTGCACACTCATATTGGCGAGCGTCAGCCGGTCATATCCGGCGAGGAAGGTTTGCCAGTGCGGGATGGCATGCATGTCGATCTCGGCGAAGACGATCTCGCCCAGCGCGCCGCTATCGATGATCTGCTTCAAGACGCGCATCGACTGGTCGTAGCGCATGTTCTGGTTGACCGAGAGGATCTTGCCGGGGGCCGCCGCCTCGTCGCGCAGCTTCACCGCTTCCTCGACCGAGAGCGCCAGCGGCTTCTGCGCCAGAATCGCCTTGATGTGCGGCTGCTTCAGTGCATGGCGGATCAGCGCGGGCTGCTGGTCCGGCGGGAAGGCAAGGTCGACGATCTCGACGCGGCTGTCTTCGATCAGCCGCTCCGGCGTATCGCAGACGGTCGGAATGCCCCAGCGGCCGGCGACCTTTTCGGCATTCGTCCTGGTTCGTGAGGCGATCGCCACCACCGGAAAGCCGGCTTGCGCGTAGGCGGCGAGATGGCACTCGGCCATGATCATGCCGGCGCCGATGCAGCCGATCCGGTACTCCTTGACCCGGACTTTCACGTCCGGCTCGAAATCCATGCTCGCCATCCATTCCTCCCGTCGAGGACTGGATTTAACGCCAGGATCAGGCGGTCAGCCAAGGGCCGCGCCATCATTTCCCATCAGGGACCGGGGATCCGGCTTACGCGGCGATCAGCACCGTGCTCTCCGGCGACCAGCTGAGCATCACTTCTTGGCCTTCGGCCAGCCGCTCGGCGCCGGTGTTCTGGACAATGACCTTCACCGTCTGTCCATCGCGGTCGACGAAATAGGTGCTGTTGTTGCCGGCGAAGATGCGTTTTGAAACCTGGCCCCTGACCGTGTTGGCATATCCCGCCTCGGACGTTGCAGAGCCGGTTGAAATCTGGATGCGCTCGGGCCGCACGGCGCAGCTCGCCTTGGCGCCGGCCGAGAGAGACGCACCCGACGCAGCGGCGATTGCTGTACCGTCGGGCAGCCTGATGCCGTTGCCGGTCGCATCGCCGCGAAAGATGTTGGCGTCGCCGAGGAAGGTCGCGGCGAACTCGCTTTGCGGCCTGTCGTAGATCTCCTCCGGCGGCCCCTCCTGCACCAGTCGGCCGTCGCGCAATATGCCGATGCGGTCGCTCATCGTCAGCGCCTCTTCCTGGTCGTGGGTGACGAAGATGGTGGTGATGCCGATCTCGCGCTGGATGCGCTTCAGCTCGATCTGCATGTCGACGCGCAGCGCCTTGTCAAGCGCGCCGAGCGGCTCGTCGAGCAAAAGCACGCGCGGCTTGGTGACGATGGCGCGCGCCAGCGCCACACGCTGCCGCTGGCCGCCCGAGAGCTGGTGCGGCCGCCGGCCGCCGAGCTTGCCGAGTTGGACGAGATCCAGCGCCCGCTGCACTTCCGTAGCGATCGTCGCCTTCGGCTCGCCGCGCACCGAAAGGCCGAAAGCGACATTGTCGGCGACGCTCATATTGGGAAAGAGCGCATAGTTCTGGAACACCATGCCGATGCGGCGCTTTTCTACCGGCACGCGCTCGACGCTTTCGCCGCCGATGGCGATGCGTCCGGTATCCGGAAAGTCGAAGCCGGCGATCTGCCTGAGCAGCGTGGTCTTGCCGCTGCCCGAAGGCCCGAGCAGCGCATAGAAGCCACCGTCGGGAAAGTCGATCGAGACATGGTCCAGCGCCTTGTGCGCGCCGAAACTGCGGGAGACGTTCGATACCTGGACGCCGGCCATTATTTCTCTCCGCCGAATTTGAAGAAGCGCGCCGTCAGCAGCATGAGCGCCATCGACACCACGATGATGATGGTCGACACCGCGTTGATCTCGGGCGTGAATCCCTTGCGGATCGCGGCGTAGATTTCGACCGGCAGTGTTGTCTGGCCTGGCGTCGACAGGAAATACGAGACCACGAACTGGTCGAAGGAGACAGCGAATGCGAACAGTCCGCCGGCGATCACGCCAGGCATGATCCAGGGCAAAGTTACGCGCACGGTAACCTGCCACTGATTGGCGCCGAGCGAACGCGCCGCTTCTTCCAGCTCCGGCGCGAAGGTTTGCAGGCGGGCGGACACGACCACGATGACGTAGGGCAGCGCCAGCGCGACATGGCCGAGCAGGATCGCGATGAGCCCGCGACCGATGCCGATGCCGAAGAAGAAGATCAGCATCGCGGTGCCGGTGATCAGCCACGGAATGGCGATCGGCGGGAAGAGCAGCGCCTGCAGGAATTTCTTGCCGCGGAACTCGTAGCGGTAGAGCGCCAGCGAGGCGGCTGACCCGAGCACCGTCGAGATGACGGTGGTGATGATCGCGATCTCGATGCTGTTCCAGGTCGCCGCGATCAGCTGGTCGTTTTGCCAGAGCGAAGCATACCAGTCCGTCGTCCACTCGAACGGCAGCTGGTAAAAAGGCGAGGCGTTGAACGACATCAGCGCCATGATGATGATCGGCACATAAAGGAAGCCGAGCAACAGGAAGATGTAAAAGCGCCCGACCCACTCCAGAATGCGCGTCGTCGCCATCAGCCGGCCCTCCGCAAGACCGGTGCCGCGAGCGCCAGGATGACCAGCACTACGGCAAGCAGGATGAAGGAGAGCGCCGCGCCCAGCGGCCAGTTGAAGACGGCAACAAACTGGTCCTCTATGACGGTGCCGTAGAAAGTGCCGGTGCGGCCGCCGAGGATGCGCGGCTCCATGAAAGAACCCACGACCGGCACGAAGATCAGCGCCGCACCCGCGATCAGGCCGGGCATCGACAGCGGGATGATCACCCGCTTGAGCACCTGCAGCCGCGAAGCCCCGAGCGAGCGGCCCGCCTCGATCAGCGAGTCGTCGATCGCCTGCAGCGTGAGGTAACAGGTCAGCACCATATAGGGCACGTAGGAGTGCACCAGACCGATGATGACCGCCGGGTAGGAATACATGAGATCGATATTGATCTTGAACGGCAAGACGGCATTGAGCGTGGTGTCGAGAATGCCGCCCTCACGCAGCACCATGGCCCAGGAGAAGATTCGCACCAGCCCGTTCGACCAGAAAGGCAGGATGACCAGCAGAAAGATCGCCTCGCGGCTGCGGCCTTTAAGAACCTTCGCCAGCACGTAAGCCGCCGGATATCCGATGACGACGCACCAAAGCGTGACCTCGAGGCCGAGCCGCAGCGAAGCCAGAAGAAGTGTCAGATAAAGGCTTTGCGAGAAGAAGGCGGCGTAGTTGCCAAGCGTGAACCACCACTCTTTCCCGGCCAGCGGCAGATCGGTCATGAAGGAGAAGAACACCATGGCCGACAGCGGCAGAAAGATCGCCACCGTCAACCACAGATAAGCGGGAAGCAGAAGCGGCAGGGCTGGCCGCAGTCCGCGGCGCGAACCGGTCGCGAGCTGCTCTGCCATGATGCCTCTCCTCCCCGTAAGACGCCAACTATTTCACGTTGACCTTCAGCTCCTGCCAAAGTGCCAGGTATTTCTCGCGCTGCTCATCCGTGACCGGCGCCTGGAACTGGATACGTTTGGCGACCTCTGGGCTGCCCATGACCTTTCGGTTGAAAGCGTCCTCGGGCAGCGCCTCGACCGCCTTGGTGTTGGCCGAAACCGGCGCGCCGACCTTGGTGACCCATTCGACATAGAATTTCGGGTCGATCATGTAGTTTATGAAGGCCTCGGCGCCGGCGACATTCTTGGAACCGGCCGGGATGGAGAAGGCGTCCAGCCAGGCGACGGCGCCTTCCTGCGGGATGACCAGCGAGACCGGCAGCTTGAAATGCGTCTTGGCGCGGTCGGCGGAGCCGCTCCAGTAGGTGCCGATATCGATCTGGTTGGAGGCAACCATCTGGTTCCAGTCGTTCTCCGAACTCCAGAAGGTCTTGATCTGCGGCATCAGCGAGGTGAGCTTCGCCTTGACCGCGCCCATATCCTTGATGTCGTTGATGTTCTGCCCCGATGCGATGGCGCCGAACTGCACAGCCTCGACGGCGTCGTCGCGGATGATGACGCGGCCCTTATGGGCCGGATCCCACATCTCGGCGATGCTCGTCGGCGGCTTGTCGAACGACTTCTCGTTGATGGCTAGAGCGGTCAGGCCCCAAACCCACGGCACGCCATAGACCTTGCCGTCATGGTTCAGCATTGGCGAGCCGGCCTTGTCCTTGGCAATATCGGCATAGTTGGAGAGCTTCGACGTATCGATCGGCTGTATCAGCTTGCCGGCCATCGCCTGGTCGTTGAAGGCGGCGTTGATCATGACGACGTCGTAGAGGCCGGGATTGGTCCTCAGCTTGGTCAGCATCTCCTGTTCGGAGTTGAAGAAGTCATTGACGACCTTGTAGCCGGTCGCCTTCTCGAAGTTGGCGACCGCCCATGGCTCGTCGGCGCCGTAGCCCTTCCAGTTGAGCACATGCACTTCTTCGGCGGCCTGGGCGGCAAACGTGAATGCTGAGACGAAGACGGCGGTCGCCGTCAGAAAAGCGGTCAGTCTGGGCATGCGCATGTCTTTTCCTCTCATTGTTGGCCCGGTTGATGGGCTTGTTAAGTTGCAGTCGCGTCCTCCCGGCCATGCGCTATCGTTACTTGATCGCGATGGCTTAGGAATTCCTGGATCTCACTGTCGGTCGGCGCGGACGAGCCGCCATGACGCGTGACGGAAAGGGCCGCCGCGGCGTTCGCATAGCGCGCCGCTTCGCAGGGCGACAGCCCTCGCGACAATGCGCTGACGAAGGCGCCGATATGCGTATCGCCGGCACCATTGGTGTCGACGGCGCTGACCGCGAAACCGGGGATCGCGCGCGTGCCGCCTTCTGCCAGCCGCACAAGGCAGCCATGCGCGCCGGCGCGGATCACGACGCCCGCAGCTTTTGTGCAGTGTTCGGCCAGAAGCCGGATCGCGACGGTCTGCGCGTCGCCACGGCCGGCTATTTCGGCGGCTTCGTCCGCGTTGCAGCTCAGCCAGGCGGTGCGGGCAAGCACCCTGTCCAAGATCGCGCGCGGAATCTCCGCGATCACAGGCGTCGGATCGAAAACTACGGGAACTTCTTCCGGCAGCGCCTCGATCCAGTCGGCGAGCGCTTCGCGGCTGCCAGGGTAGCTCAACGTATAGCCGGAGGTGAAAACCCAATCGCCCGGAATGACTTGGACGGGCGCCATCATGTCCGGTGTCAGCACGCTCTCTGCGCCCGGCCATGAGACGAAGGTGCGTTCCGCATCGCTGCTGATCATGGCGACGCAATTGCCGCTGTCCATCAAGGGTGACGGCGGCGTCAGCGTCTCGATGCCTTCAGCGGCGAAAGCCGCGCGCAGGAAGTCGCCGTCTGCCCCGATGCCAAGCTGTCCGCCGAACACCACGTTCATGCCGGTGCGGCTCGCCGCGACCATCATGTTGAAGCCGCCGCCGGCGACGCGCGAATAGCTCGTCGCGGTCTTTTCGCTGCCCACCGCCGGGAGAGCGTCGATGCGATATACATAGTCGACCACCGCGCTGCCGACATGAACGAGGCGCCCGCTCATGCGGCGTCCTCCTTGCCGCCACGGGCCTTCGGCATGCGCGCCGCGACAAGATCATTGGCCAACGGCTCGATCTCCGCGAGATCGATGCCCTTCAGTCCCGCGATTTGATCTTGCGGCAGGCCCGACAGGCCCGAACAGGCGCCCGCCATGCCCGCGGCGATGGCGCCTATGGTGTCGGTGTCGCCACCGAGATTGGCGCTGATCACTGCCGCTCGCCACGCATCCCCGTTGGCAACCTCCAGCACGGCGAATGCTGCAGGAATCGACTCCTGGCTGGCGACCCCCGTGCCGATCAGGTCAACGATCAAGCGGATCGCCTCTTGGTCGCCCTTCCCGCGCACAAGTTCCTGCGCCCAGAGGATGCGTTCGGCGATGTCGCCGCCGGTGACCCAGTGACCGAGCGCGGCACCAAGCTTTGCCGCCGCGACGGCATGGCCGGAAGCAGCGCGCCAGTCGGCGCCCGAAACACCGAGACTGACCGCGGCAGCAACTGCGGCTGCGGAGGCAATCGCAATCGACGTATTGTGCGTAGCCCGGCAGGTTTCCGCGACTTTTGCAACCAGGGCATCGAGCGGCTCCGGGCGGATCATAATGCCGACCGGCGCAATCCGCATCGCGGCGCCGTTCGTGTCGCCAGTTCGCCCCGCTTCTTCCGCCGGCACGCCGTTATTGATGGCGTCGATGGCCCGCTTGGTCGACGGTCCAAGCAGGTCGTAACTGCCACGCGCCTTGACGTCGCGCTCCCAGTCGAGCAGCGCGTTGACCCATCGCGCATGGTCGAAGCGATTGCCGGAGCTGACCAGGATGCGGCCGAGCAGCAGGGCCTGCTCGGTGTCGTCGGTGATGGCACCTGCCGGCAGCCCCTTCGACACCGGATGGTCGACGGCGGGCGCAACGAAACCCTCGACATGGCCATAGAGCTCGGCGATGCGGGCGGGCGACAGAAGCTGTGTCGGCATGCCCAGCGCATCGCCAAGCGCGCCGCCGATCAGCGCGCCCATCGCCCGGTCGATCGCGTCGGCCGCCATGCTCAGAACTCCAGATGCAGCGCGAAATGCGCCGGGTTGAGCAGGCTGGTGACGAATTCGATGGCGCGGCCGTCGGCGGCGCGCGTCAGCCGCCGCGTCCTGAGGAACGGCGTGCCCGGCGCGCAATCGAGGATGGCGGCATCAGCAGCGCTGAGCATCTCGATGTCGACCCACTCCTCGCCATGGTCGGACACCAGCCCTGCCCCGCGCAGCGTCTGGTGCAGCGAGCCTTCGCGAAGCCCGCGCAGCGGCACGTCTTCCAGCTCGGGCGACAGTGGCAGGCGGCTGCGTTCGATCGAGATCGCATGGCCGTCATCGGCATTGGTACGGACGCGATCGACGGCGATGAAAGACGAGCTCTCGACACCGAGCTTTGCCGCGAGCTCGGCATCCTCGATGATCTCGAGCCTAAGCGTCCGGGTTTCGGCATTGGCGCCCGCATTGGCGAGCGCGCGCGACCAGCCGATCGCGTCATCGACCGGCATGCCGTCGAAAGTGACGAAGGACCCGATGCCGACCTTGGTGGTGATGAGGCCGCGGCTTGAAAGCTCTTCCAGCCCTTTGCGAACCGTGTTGCGGCTGACCGAGAAGCGCTGGACGAGCTCGTTCTCGCTCTGCAGGCGATCGCCGAAGCCGAGCACGCCTGAGCGGATCTCGTGCTCCAGAACCGTCGCGATCTGCTCGGGCTTGCCCGTGCCGGGAGTGAGTTGCGTCGCGCGACGGGCCATATGGATACCTGTTCAATGAACCTGTATAATCCTGTTCATTAGCGTATGTGAGACAAAGCGTCAACGGCCAAGTCCCGCATGTCCCGATTGTTTTGCGCTGCACCTCGTTTGCCTGCAGGCATCCTCATAGTGACGCGAGAGGGGCGCTCTCATATGCTCCGATACGAACCTTCTAATCTCCGGAGCAATGGACGATGGTCAAGTTCCTGCCGCTGAAAAAGGCCGTTGCGGAGACTCTGCACGATGACGATACGGTCGCCTTCGAGGGCTTCACCCATTTGATCCCGACCGCCGCGGCCCATGAGGCAATCCGCCAGGGCTTTCGCGACCTGACGCTGATCCGCATGACGCCCGACCTGATCTACGATCAGATGATCGGCATGGGCATGGCCAAGAAGATCGTCTTCTCCTATCTCGGCAATCCCGGCGTCGGCCTGCTCAGGCGCGTTCGCGACGCCATCGAGAACGGCTTTCCGCGGCCGATCGAGGTCGAGGAGCACAGCCACGCCGGCATGGCCAACGCCTATGAGGCGGGGGCCGCCGGCCTGCCCTGCGCGGTGTTCCGCGGCTATCGCGGCGCAGGCCTTGCCGCCGTCAATGCAAACATCAAGTCCATAACCTGCCCGTTTACCGGCGAGGTGCTGGCCGCCGTTCCGGCGATCCGGCCCGACGTCGCCTTCATCCACGCGCAGAAGGCCGACCGCAAAGGCAATGTGCTGGTCGAAGGCATCATCGGCATCCAGAAAGAGGCCGTGCTCGCCGCCAAACGCGCGGTGGTGACCGTCGAGGAAGTGGTCGACAGTTTCGACGATCTCCACCCCAATCTCACCGTGCTGCCGAATTGGACGATCGCGGCAATCTCGATCGTGCCGGGCGGCTCCCATCCCTCCTACACGCATGGCTATTACGAGCGCGACAACTCCGCCTATCTCGAATGGGACGAGATCGCCGCCGACCGCGACCGCTTTCAGGCATGGATGCAGAAGAACGTCATCGAGAGCAGCGCAGACGACTTCGCGGCTCGCGTCGAGCATCTGAGGAAAGCCGCATGAGCGAGAATGATCTGGGCTTCACCCCCAGCGAGATGATGACGATCGCCGCCAGCCGTGCGCTGAAGAACGACGATGTCTGCTTTGTCGGCATCGGGGCGCCGTCGGCCGCCTGCAATGTCGCGCGGCTGACGCATGCGCCCGACATCACGCTGATCTACGAGAGCGGCACCATCGCCACCGCGCCCCACGTTTTGCCGCTGTCGATCGGCGACGGCGAATTGTGCGAGACGGCGGTCACCACCGTCGCGGTGCCGGAGATGTTCCGCTACTGGCTGCAAGGCGGCCGCATCACCATCGGCTTCCTTGGCGCCGCCCAGCTCGACAAATTCGGCAACATCAACACTACAGTCATCGGCGACTATGCGCATCCCAAGACGCGGCTGCCCGGCGGCGGCGGCGCGCCGGAAATCGCCACCTCCTCGCGAGAGGTCTACATCACCATGGCGCAGTCGAAGCGCGGCATGGTCGAAAAGATCGACTTCTTCACCTCCTTCGGCCATGGCGAGGGTGGCGACCATCGCAAGCGGCTCGGCATCGACACCGCCGGTCCGACCTTGCTGATCACCGACCTCGCCGTCTGGAAGCCGGACCCTGTCACCAACGAATTCACCGTCATGTCGCTGCATCCCGCCGTCACCCGCGAAGAGGTGCAGGCGACCTGTGGCTGGGAAGCAAAATTTGCCGAGGCGCTTGACGAGACGCCGGCGCCGACGGAAATCGAGCTGAAGACGTTGCGCGATTTGCAGGCGCGCACCAAGGCCGCGCATGCAGGTACCGCCAAAGGGAAAGCTGCACAATGACTGATGCCTTCATCTGCGACTATATCCGCACGCCGATCGGCCGTTTCGGCGGCGCGCTGTCCTCGGTGCGAGCCGACGATCTCGCCGCCATTCCGCTGAAAGCGTTGGTCGAGCGCAACCTGGGCGTCGACTGGGCCGCGGTCGACGACGTCGTCTTTGGCTGCGCCAACCAGGCCGGCGAGGACAACCGCAACGTGGCGCGGATGGGGTTGCTGCTGGCCGGCCTTCCCCAGGACATTCCGGGCTCCACGATCAATCGGCTCTGTGGCTCGGGCATGGATGCCGTCACCATCGCCGCCCGGGCCATCAGGGCCGGCGAGGCCGAGCTGATGATTGCCGGCGGGGTGGAATCGATGAGCCGCGCGCCCTTCGTCATGCCGAAGGCCGACACCGCCTTCTCGCGCAATGCCGAGATCTACGACACCACCATCGGCTGGCGCTTCGTCAACCCGCTGATGAAGAAGCAGTACGGCGTCGATTCCATGCCGGAGACCGGCGAGAACGTCGCCGAGGAGTTTTCGGTCAGCAGAGCCGACCAGGACGCCTTTGCCGTGCGCAGCCAGGACAAGGCTGTTGCGGCGCAGGCCAATGGCCGGCTGGCGAAGGAGATCACGCCGGTGGCGATCCCGCAGAAAAAGGGCGAGCCAATCGTCGTCTCGAAGGACGAGCATCCCCGCGCCGGCATGACCATCGAGGCGCTGGCCAAGCTGCCGACGCCGTTCCGCCAGGGCGGCACGGTGACCGCCGGCAATGCCTCCGGCGTCAATGATGGTGCTGCTGCGCTGATCATCGCCTCCGAAGCGGCTGCCAGGAAACATGGCCTGACGCCGATCGCCCGCATTCTCGGCGGTGCTGTTGCCGGCGTCGCGCCGCGCATCATGGGTATCGGTCCCGCGCCGGCAACCAAAAAGCTCTGCGCCCGTCTCGGCTTGAGGCCTGACCAATTCGACGTCGTCGAGTTGAACGAAGCCTTCGCATCGCAAGGCGTTGCCGTGCTGCGTGAACTCGGAATTTCCGAGCAGGCGAAGCATGTGAACCCCAACGGCGGCGCGATCGCGCTCGGTCATCCGCTTGGCATGTCGGGCGCGCGCATCACCGGCACGGCGGCGCTGGAGCTGCGCGAGCGCGGCGGACGCTGCGCTTTGGCCACCATGTGCATCGGCGTCGGCCAGGGCATTGCGATTGCACTGGAACGGGTCTGACGGCTCGGCCCGCTCAGTAAGGCAGGCCGACATAGTTCTCCGCCAGCGCGGTCGAGGCGGCAATGGAGTGTACCAGATAATTGAGCTCGGCTTCCTGGATGCGCTGACCGAACTCACCCGCCTCGGGGAAGCGGTGAAGGATCGTCGTCATCCACCAGGAGAAGCGCACCGCCTCGCAATCGATGCGATGCGTCGCCCTCGAGCCCGGTCCGGTATCGGTTGGTATTGTTTGCGTCATCGCCCATGGAGATGCTTTCCCTCAGGCAACGACGCGACGAAGGCGCGGATCAGGGCGACGAGCGCGTCGGGCTGCTCGATGCAGGGAATGTGCCCGGCGCCGCGGATCAGCTCGAAGCGCGCGCCGGGGATCAGGTCGGTAAGCGAGCGCACGAGATCGGGCGGCGTCGAGCCGTCCTGGTCGCCGACGATGCAGAGCGTCGGCACCGCGATGCGGCGCGCGCTGTCGGTGAAATCCGCATCGCGAACCGCCATGCACGTGCCGATGTAACCCGGCAGCGCCTGCCTGGTCAGCATGTTGCGGCAACCAGCAAGCTCGGCGGCGCGGTTGGCATGAAAATCCGGCGTGAACCACACCTTCATGATGCCATCGGCAATCACCTCGATGCCGTCACGCTCGACCGTCGCGATGCGGCTGTTCCAGCTCTCGGCGGTACCTATTTTGTGCGCGGTGTCGCTGAGGATCAGCGCTTCGACGAGTTCGGGCCGCCGTGCATAGAACCCCTGCGCGACCATGCCGCCGGCCGACAGGCCAAAAAGCACGACCTTCTGGAAGCCGAAGCAGTCGATGAGCGCGCTCAGATCGTCGACATGGTCGTCGATCGAGCGCACGCCGCTGCCGATGTCGGAAAGTCCGTGGCCGCGCTTGTCATAGACAAGCATCGGCATCTCACCGGCAAGCCGTGCGACGACATCGTCCCAGATCCGCAAGTCGGTGCCGAGCGAATTGATGAAGATGATCG
>NZ_RZSV01000107.1:0-18905 GCF_004023205.1 Mesorhizobium sp. M1A.F.Ca.IN.020.03.2.1
TTGGACGAGCCGCCCTCCTTGACCGTGCCGTCGGAGTCGACGAACCAGGCCTCCTGGGCGCCGGCTTCTTTGGCCTTCTGCTTGGCGAGCACATTGGCAAGCAGGCCGGTGCTCTTGATGTCGACGCGGTCCCAGCGATTCTCCGGGACGGTGATGACCTTGATGCCGGTCTCAACCCGCTTGGCGGCAGCAGAGGGGTCGGCCTTCCGGGCGGTTATAACCAAGGACGGACGGGTGCCGGCTGCCGGAAAGACGAATTCACGGCTGGCGACGCCGCGCGTCACCTGGAGATAGACGAGGCCGTTGACGACGTTGTTGCGGCGCACCACCTCGCGCAGCAGCATCGGCAGGACGCCTTCCGAGACGGGCCATGCGATCGACAATTCCTTGAGCGAGCGCTTAAGCCGGGCCAGATGGCGCGGCATGTCGACGATAAAGCCGCGCGCCACCTCGCAGACCTCATAGACGCCGTCAGCGAACTGATAGCCGCGATCCTCGATATGGACGCGGGCTTCGGCATGGGCGACGTAGCGCCCGTTGACATAGGCAATGCGCGGCATGGGCTACCTCAGGGAAATATCCGGCTCTCTTAAGCGATTCCGCCGCTGCCGTAATGAACAATCGCGTGGGCCAGCCGGCTTTAGGCAATTCCAGACGGAAGGGTACGGCGAAGCCGCCGAGCCCAACCGGCGCTGCCCACTTTTCCTGGATTGCCTTTACACGCCCAGCGACTTCAGCTTGCGGTGCAAGGCTGATCGCTCCATGCCGATGAACTCGGCCGTCTTCGAGATGTTGCCGCCGAAGCGGTTGATCTGTGCGATCAGATAGTCCTTCTCGAATTGCTCGCGCGCCTCGCGCAGCGGCAGCGCCATGATGTGCTGGTCCGACTGGTTGGGGGTGCGCGGCATGACGTCGCCGATCTCGGAGGGCAGAAGGTCAGCGGTGATCGGCGCGTCGACGTCGCCGCCTCGCGCCAGGATCATCAGCCGCTCGACATTGTTGCGCAGCTGGCGCACGTTCCCCGGCCAGTTGTGTGCCTGCAGCACGGCCAGCGCGTCGTCACCGATGCGGCGCGGCTTGATACCGGCCTGCCGCGCGATCTGCTTCATGAAATTGTCGACGAGATACGGAATATCCTCTCGCCGTTCGGCGAGACCCGGCACAGTGACGGGGACCACCGCCAAGCGATGATAGAGGTCCTCGCGGAAGCGGCCATCGGCAATCATGGCCTCCAGGTTTTGCGCTGTGGAGGATATGATGCGGACGTCGACCTTGACCCGCTTTGTGCCCCCTACCCGCTCGAACTGCTGCTCGACCAGCACGCGCAGAATCTTGTTCTGCGTCTCGCGCGGCATGTCGGCGACCTCGTCGATGTAGAGGATGCCGCGATGCGCCTCCTCCAGCGCGCCGACCTTGCGTTCGGTGCCGTTCGATTCGGTGCCGAACAGCTCGATCTCCATACGTTCCGGCGTGATGGTGGCGGCGCTCAGCGTCACGAACGGCCCGTTCTTGCGCGCCGACAGCGCGTGGATGGCGCGCGCCGTCAGTTCCTTGCCGGAACCCGACGGACCGATGATCATGATGCGGCTGTTGGTGGGCGCGACACGCTCGATGGTCTGCCGCAGTTGGCTCATCGCTGACGACATGCCGATCAGGTCGAAGGTCTCGCCGCTGCGCAGCTTGAGGTCGGAGACCTCGCGACGCAACTTCGAAGTTTCCAGCGCGCGCTCGGCGATCAGGATGAGACGGTCGGCCTTGAACGGCTTCTCGATGAAATCATAGGCGCCGCGCCGGATGGCCGACACCGCCGTTTCGATGTTGCCGTGACCGGAGATCATCACCACCGGCATGTTCGGATGCATGGTCTTGATCTCGTCGAGCAGCGCCAGACCGTCGAGGCGCGAGCCCTGCAGCCAGATATCGAGGAAAATCAGCCGTGGCGCGCGATCGGCAATCGCCGCCAGCGCGCTGTCGGCATCGTGTGCCGTGCGGGTTTCGTGACCTTCGTCGCTCAGGATACCGGCGACCAGTTCGCGGATGTCTTCCTCGTCATCGACGATGAGAATGTCAGACGCCATTACCGACCTTTTCAGTTTCTCGTTCGTGTTCGTCGCGGCCTTCGCCGGGTGGCGGCGCGGGGACGACCGCCGCCGGCGGCAGGACGATCGAGATCATCGCGCCCCGGCCGCCGTGGAAATCGGGCGGCGCGTCGTGCAATTCGAGCCGGCCGCCATGGTCCTCCACGATCTTCTTGACGATAGCGAGGCCAAGGCCGGTGCCTTTTTCGCGCGTCGTCATGTAGGGCTCGAGCAGTCTCTGCCGATTCTCGCGCGGCAGCCCTTTGCCGTTGTCGATAACATCGATTCTTATGGCGCCATCTTGACGCCCGGCTTGAATCCGGATTGTGCCGTCGGAACGGTCTTGCGCATCAAGTCCGTCGATGGCCTCCGCGGCGTTTTTGATGACGTTGCCGAAGGCCTGCGCCATCAGGCGGCTGTCGAACGTTCCCTTGAGCGGCTCGTTGCCGAAATCACGCTGGAAAGCAATGTCGGAGCGGCTGACTTCCACCAGGAACGAAGCTTCGCGCAGCGACTCGCGCAGGTCTATCACCTTCATCTCCGGCTTCGGCATGCGGGCGAAGGCCGAGAATTCGTCGACCATGCGGCCGATGTCCTCGACCTGACGGATGATGGTGTCGGTGCATTGATCGAAGACTTCGCGGTCCTCGGTGATGACCTTGCCGTAACGGCGCCTGATGCGCTCGGCCGAGAGCTGGATGGGCGTCAGTGGATTCTTGATCTCATGGGCAATGCGCCGCGCCACATCGGCCCAGGCCGAGGACCGCTGCGCCTGCACGAGATCGGTAATGTCGTCGATGGTGACGACATAGGATTTTTCTTCCGAGCCGTCGTCTCCGGCCTCGACGGTGACCTGGACATTGAAAGTCCGTTCCATGCCGGCGCGGAAGAAAGTCACCTGCTCGCGATAGACCGGCTTGCCGGATTGGCGCCCGATCTCGAAGACGCGACCGACATGCGGCAGGATGGCGGAGAGGTTCTGTCCGAGCGCGGCACTCGCCGAGATCGCCAGCATCGTTTCGGCCGAGCGATTGGCGATGGTGATGACGCCGTAGGGATCGACGCCGATGACGCCTGCGGTCACGCCGGCCAGCACCGCTTCCGAGAACCGCCGCCGCTCGTCGATCAGGTCTTTGGCCGACAGCAGCTCGTTGCGCTGCGATTTGAGCTCGAGAATCATGTTGTTGAAGGTTTCGCCGAGCGAAGCGACGTCGCCGTCGGATTGACGTACCGGAACGGCGACGTCGAGATTGCCGGTGGCCACCTCGTCGGCCGCGCCGATCAGCTGGCGGATCGGCCGGACAATGCGATCGGCCACGGCGATACCGGTCCAGATCGCCGACAGGATGACGATCAGGGTCAGCGACAGATAGGGCAGCGCGAACGCGACCTGCGAAGTGCGACGGTTCTCTTCAAGTCCGCGATACTCGTCGGTGTTCGACCGAACGATCTGCCGCGCCTTGATAACGTCTGGGTCCACGAGCCGGATCGTGTAGAGGTAAAGACCTTCGATCTCGCGCAATTTGACGATGGCGCCCATGATGTTGCGGGTGCGCGGCTCGATCAGCACCGGCTTGCCGTCAGCGGCCGTGTTGACCGCGCCAGGGGGCGGCTCAGGCATGGCGAAGTCGGCGTCGGTCTTGGCGCTCATGACGAAAGAGCCGTCAGGCTTGATCAGCGCCGCATGCGCCAGTCCGCGGCCGACGGCCTCCTTGTTCATGAGGTCGAGGAAGCCGGTGCGGTCGAGCCCGTAGAGCGTGCGCGAGGCATCGAGGTCGTAGGCCATCGACAGGGTCGTGCCCTGCAGGTTGCGGGCATTTTCCTGGACATAGGCATCGGCGATCGACAGCGACGAATTGACGATCGTTTTGGTGCGGATCTCGAACCAGCGGTCGAGGCCGATATCGAGCGTGATCGAGGCGATGATCGCGACCATGATCGCCGGGATCGCGGCGACCAGCGCGAACATGGCGACGATGCGCACATGCAGCCGCGATGCTGCACGGCCGTGCCTGCGGGCCATGACGATGCGGCGGATCTCGCGGCTGATCAGAGCGATCAGGAAGAGGACGAAGACGGCGTTGAGCGCGATCAACGCCCAGGTGGCGTTTGCATTCGGCGCGATCGGGGTCGCACCGACAAGGATTGCAAACGAGATCGCTGCGGTGATCATGGCGCCGACGATCGCGACCACGCCCGGCAACGCCAGCAGCCGGCGGCCGTCGCGAACGCCGGCCCGGCTGAAAAGCGGTTGGTTCAGTGTCGGAGCCTCAGCAGCCATATCGCCGTCTAGAGTCGGTCATTGCGTCGGATGTATGCAACGCATTGTGGCGATTATGCAACAAGTGTGGCCGGGACGGAAATCTTTCCCCGACTTAATCCCCAAAAGTGAAGGCAAAGTCAGGGCTGCCTGGCGGCCTTGTAGACGTTGACGCCAAGCTCGCGGATCTTCTTGCGCAGCGTGTTGCGGTTGAGGCCCAGAAGCTCGGCCGCCTTGATCTGGTTGCCGCGCGTCGCGGTCATCGAAGCCAGCACCAGCGGATATTCGACCTCGGCGAGGATGCGTTGGTAGAGCCCGGAGGGCGGCAGGTCGCCGGCGAAGGACGCGAAATAGCGCTGCAGGAAATGCTCGACCGCCTGGCCGATCGACAGGTCGTCGGGGATCAGCGCGCCGCCGTCCGGCACGACAGATCGCTCGCCGGTCTTCAGTTCGGCCTCGATGATCTCGGCCGAAATCTCATCCTGCGAATAGAGCGCGGCGAGCCTGCGCACCAGATTTTCCAGCTCGCGCACATTGCCGGGCCAGGGATAGCGCTTCATCAGCTCGATGCCACCGGCGGAAATGCGCTTGGTCTGCAGGCCTTCGCTGGCGCCCTGCTTGAAGAAATGCCGGACAAGGTCAGGCACGTCTTCAGAACGCTCTCGCAACGCCGGAAGTCGCAGCGGCACGACGTTCAGGCGGTAGAACAGGTCCTCGCGGAACAGGCCCTGGTTGATCAAGGTCCGCAAATCCTTGTTGGTGGCGGCGACGATGCGCACGTCGGTCTTGATCGGCGTGCGGCCGCCGACGGTCGTGTATTCGCCCTGCTGTAGCACGCGCAGCAGGCGCGTCTGCGCCTCCATCGGCATGTCGCCGATCTCGTCGAGGAACAGCGTGCCGCCTTCGGCCTGCTCGAAGCGGCCGGTGGAGCGGTTCTGCGCGCCGGTGAAGGCGCCCTTCTCATGGCCGAACAGTTCCGATTCGATCAGGTCGCGCGGGATCGCGGCCATGTTGATGGCCACGAAAGGCCCGCCGCGGCGGCGGCCGTATTCGTGCAGCGCGCGCGCTACCAGCTCCTTGCCGGTGCCGGATTCGCCGCTGATCATCACCGTCAGGTCGGTCTGCATCATGCGGGCCAGCATGCGGTAGATGTCCTGCATGGCGGCCGAGCGGCCGACCAGCGGCATCGTCTCCGGCTGATCGTCGGCGCGGGAATCCAGCTTCGGCCGCTTCGGCTCGGCAAGCGCGCGGTTGACGATGTTGAGCAGCTCGGTCAGATCGAAGGGCTTCGGCAGATACTCGTAGGCGCCGGTCTCGGAGGCGCGGATGGCAGTCATGAAAGTGTTCTGCGCGCTCATGACGATGACCGGCAGCTCGGGTCGCGCCTTCTTGATGCGCGGCAGCATGTCGAAGGCGTTCTCGTCCGGCATCACCACATCGGTGATGACGAGGTCGCCCTCGCCGGCAGCCACCCAGCGCCACAGCGTCGAGGCGTTCGAAGTCACGCGCACTTCATGGCCGACGCGCGACAGCGCCTGGTTGAGCACGGTTCGGATCGCCGCATCGTCGTCGGCGACGAGGATATTGCCGCGAACGGTCATTTGCGGTCTCCTTCAGCTTCGTCGCCGGCGTTGGGCAAAGTGTCCTTCCAGGCCGGCATCAAGACGCGGAAAGTGGTTCCACGCTGCGTCGAATCGCATTCGATGATGCCGCCGTGCTCGCCGACAATCTTGGCGACCAGTGCCAGCCCGAGGCCCGAGCCGTTCGGTTTGGTGGTGATGAACGGATCGAAGAGGATCGGCAGGATGTCCTCGGAAACACCGGGGCCGTTGTCGTGCACGCAGAATTCCAGCGGCAGCGAGACGCGGTCTTGCGTTCCCGGCACGGAAACGCGGATGCCGGGCCGGAAAGCCGTCGACAGCACGATCTCGCCCTGCGGGTCGGCGCCGATCGCCTCCGCGGCGTTCTTGACCAGGTTGAGGAACACCTGGATCAGCTGGTCACGGTTCGCATAGACTGGAGGAAGCGATGGATCATATTCCTCCAAGATCTTGATTTTTTTTGCAAAGCCGTTCTTGGCGATCGCTTTCACATGATCCAGAACGACATGGATGTTGACGGGAAAGCGCTCGATCGGCCGCTCGTCGGAAAACACTTCCATGCGGTCGACCAGCGACACGATGCGGTCGGTCTCGTCGGTGATCAAGCGGGTGAGCGCACGGTCCTCGTCGGAGGCTGAGAGCTCGAGCAGTTGCGCCGCGCCGCGGATGCCGGAGAGCGGGTTCTTGATCTCATGCGCCAGCATGGCCGCCAGGCCGGTGACAGAACGGGCCGCACCCCGATGTGTCATCTGCCGGTCGATCTTGTCGGCCATCGACCGCTCCTGGAACACCACCACGACCGAGCCGGGAAACTCCGGCACCGGGGCGACATAGAGGTCGACCATCTTCTCGATGCCGAGGCGCGGCGAAGAGACGTCGACGCGGTATTCGTTGACCGGCGCGCGGCGCTCGCGCACCTGGTCGACCAAGGTCAGCAGCGGACTGCCGAACGGGACCAGCTTGGACAACGTGTTGCGCGCCAGCATGGTCGCGCTGGAGCGGAAGAAATCCTCTGCATCCGCGTTGGCGAAGGTGATGAAGCCATCGGCATCGACCATGATCACCGGGCGGCGGATGGTGTTCAGCACGATATTGGCGGCATCCGCGGTGTCGGCCGGCTGTGGGAGGTTCGTATTCATGCCGCGCTCCGCAATTCTGGCGATGCCGCGCTTTCGGTAAAGGCTTGGCGCAGCCCGGCGATCACTTCAGCCGGCTCGAAGGAAGTGAGGATGTGCTTGCGCCGTTCCGCCGAAGCACGAGTCGCGTGCCTGTCCAGATACCAGCCGAGATGCTTGCGCGCCTGGCGGAGCCCGCTTTCGACGCCGTAGAGCGAGAGCATGTCCTCGTAATGCGCAACCACGTAGTCAGCGAGCCTCTTGGGCGTTTCGGGAATATCGGTTGCAGACATGCCAGCGGCGGCTGCCGCGATGCTGCCGGCGGTCCACGGCGCGCCGTAATGGGCACGGCCGATCATCACCGCCTCGGCGCCTGATTGATCCAGGATCGTCGCAGCCTCTTCCGGCGAGCCGACATCGCCATTGGCCACCACCGGGATCGAGACCGCTTCCTTGACGCGCGCAATGGCGCGCCAATCGGCCTTACCCTGATAGAACTGGCAGCGCGTGCGGCCGTGGACGGTCACCATGCGCACGCCGGCCAGCTCGGCGCGGCGCGCCAACATCGGCGCGTTGAGCGCGCTTTCGTCCCAGCCGAGCCGCATCTTGACCGTCACCGGCACCGAAACGGCATCGACCACCGCCTCGATCAGCGAGAGCGCGTGATCGAGATCGCGCATCAGCGCCGAGCCGGCATAGCCGCCCGTCACCTTCTTTGCCGGGCAGCCCATGTTGATGTCGATGATGTCGGCGCCCTCGCCCGCCGCGATTCGCGCGCCCTCGGCCATGTGCGCTGCCTCGCGGCCAGCAAGCTGCACCATATGGACGGGCAGCCCGGAATGGCGGATGCGCAGATCGCAGCCGGCCCTGCCCTTGGCCAGTTCGCCGCTCGCCACCATTTCCGACACGACCAGCCCGGCACCATGCGCATGCGCACGCTGACGGAACGGCTCGTCGGTTATGCCGGACATCGGCGCCAGGAACACGCGGTTGCGTATCCTTACGCCGCCGACGTCGAGCGGCGAAGCCAATGTGGTCAATTCAGGCATGCACAAAAACCAAGCATGTTCGATTGCTGCACATTGTGTAGCCAGATGCAAGCCATTGTGCAACGCGCAATGACGTCACATTAAGGCGCATTTTGGAAAATGCTGGCCTTCCCTGCCAGCCGCGACTAAGCCTCTCGCCATGACTGACACAAGTGAAAAACCGGACGGCAAGGTCGGCGTGGTCATTGTCGCCGCCGGCCGCGGCGCCCGTGCCGGACAGGCCGAGGGGCCGAAGCAGTATCAGCGCATCGGCGGACGCGCCGTCATTGCGCATACGCTGGAAAGATTCCTGTCACATCCAGCCGTCGGGCCAGTGGTGGTGGCGATCCACGCCGACGACCGCGAGCTGTTCGAGCGCGCGGCGGGAGCTAATGCTACGCACACGCTCATCGTCATGGGCGGTCCGTCCCGCCAGGCTTCCGTCCGGCTGGGACTTTTGGCGCTGAGGGAGCAGGCGCCGGCAAAGGTGCTGGTGCATGATGCGGTGCGCCCGTTTGTCGACCATGGGCTCATCGACCGAACCATCGAGGCCATCGGCGAGCGTCAGGGCGCCCTGCCGGCGCTGCCCGTCGCCGACACGCTCAAGCGGGAATCGGCCGAGGGCATGATCGAGGAGACGGTGTCGAGGGCCGGCCTGCACGCGGCGCAGACACCGCAAGGCTTCCCGTTCTGGCCGTTGCTGGCGGCGCACGAGAAGGCGCATCATCTCGGCAAAAGCGAGTTCACCGACGACGCGGCGATCGCCGAATGGGCGCATATTCCGGTCAAGATCGTCCAGGGCTCGCCGGACAACATCAAGCTCACCTGGGCAAGGGATATCGCGATGGCCGACCAGCGGCTCTCAAATGCGCTGCCGCGCTTTCCGGACATCCGCACCGGCAATGGCTACGATGTGCACGCGTTCGAAGCGGGCGACCATGTCACTCTGTGCGGGGTCACTATCCCCTATGACCGGAAACTCTCCGGCCATTCGGACGCCGATGTCGGGCTTCATGCGCTCACCGATGCGTTGCTCGCCACCTGCGGCGCCGGCGACATCGGCACGCATTTCCCGCCGTCGGACCCGCAATGGAAGGGCGTTGCCTCGAAAATCTTCGTCGAGCATGCGGCGACGCTGGTGCGCGAGCGCGGCGGGCGCATCGCCAATGCCGATATCACGCTGATCTGCGAGGCGCCGCGGGTGGGGCCGCATCGCGAGGCGATGACGGCGGCGCTGGCGGCGATGCTCGGCATTGCGCCGGAACGCGTTTCCATCAAAGCGACGACCAACGAGAAGCTCGGCTTTGTCGGGCGCGGCGAAGGCATTGCGGCGATCGCGACCGCCAGCGTCGTCTATCCGGGAGACGTGCCGGCATGAGCAACGCGGAATTAGCCAACGCCCTGCTCCAGGCTTGTCAGCAGCGCGGCATCATGCTGGCCACGGCCGAGAGCTGCACCGGCGGTCTGATCATTGCAGCACTGACCGACATTGCCGGCTCTTCCGCCGTGGTCGATCGCGGCTTCATCACCTATTCCAACGAAGCCAAGATGGAGATGCTCGGCGTCTCCGCGGCGACGCTTAAGGCGCATGGCGCGGTCTCGGGTGAGACGGTCAGGGAGATGGCTGCGGGCGCGCTGACGCATTCGCGCGCGAGCCTCTCCCTTGCGGTCACCGGAATTGCCGGCCCGAGCGGCGGCTCGTCGGAAAAGCCGGTGGGTCTCGTCTGGTTCGGGATGGCATTTGCCGGCCAGCCGGCCGTCGTCGAGCGCCAGCTGTTTGGTCATAAGGGGCGGGAATTCATCCGCCACGAGACGGTCCGGCACGCGCTGCAGCTCGGCCTGCGAGCGCTGGCCTAGGCTATCCGCGGATCAGGCGTGCCTTGCGCTGCGCCGTAGATCACGTTCGCTCGCTTCTCGAATGCTTCGGAAAACATGCGGAAGGCGCGATCGAACATCGTGCCCATCAGCGCGCCGAGAATGCGGCTCTTGAATTCGTAGTCGATGAAGAAATGCACTTCGCAGCCGCCATCGGCCGGATCGAAGCGCCAGATGTTGCTGAGATATTTGAACGGGCCGTCGATGTATTTGACGTCGATGGCGTTCTCGTCGGGCTTGAGCAGCACCTGGGTCGTAAAGGTCTCGCGGATCGCCTTGTAGCCGATGCTCATGTCGGCGACGAGGATGGTGCGGCCGTCGCGCTCCTTGCGCGAGCGCACCGTCAGCGCCTCGCAGAGCGGCAGGAATTGCGGATAGGTCTCGATATCCGCCACCAGCGCGAACATCTGTTCCGGCGTGTAGGCGACGCGGCGGGTGGCTTCGAATTTCGGCATGAAAGCGTCAGCTGGCCTTCTTGAGCTGCGCCTCGCGCGCCGCGCGCAGCCTGGCGAAATCCTCGCCGGCATGATGCGAGGAGCGCGTCAGCGGGCTCGAAGCGACCAGCAGGAAGCCCTTCGTCTTGCCGATTGTCTCAAAGGACTTGAACTCGTCCGGCGTGATGAAGCGGATCACCGGATGGTGCTTCTTCGAAGGCTGCAGGTATTGGCCGATGGTCATGAAGTCGACATTTGCCGAACGCAGGTCATCCATGAGCTGCAGCACTTCGTTCCGCTCCTCGCCGAGGCCAACCATGATGCCGGACTTGGTGAAGATCGACGGATCGAGTTCTTTCACGCGCTGCAGCAGCCGGATCGAGTGGAAGTAGCGGGCGCCGGGCCGCACCGTCAGGTAATTCGACGGCACGGTTTCCAGATTGTGGTTGAAGACGTCGGGCTTGGCGGCAACGACGATCTCTAGCGCGCCGTCCTTGCGCAGGAAGTCGGGCGTCAGGATCTCGATCGTCGTTGAAGGCGCGGCGGCGCGGATGGCGTGGATGACGTCGGCGAAATGCTGCGCGCCGCCGTCGTCGAGGTCGTCGCGGTCGACCGATGTGATGACGACGTGGCTGAGGCCCATCTGCTTGACCGCATGGGCGACACGCGCCGGCTCGTCCGCGTCGAGGGCGGTCGGGATGCCGGTGGCGACATTGCAGAAGGCGCAGGCGCGCGTGCAGATCTCGCCCATGATCATCAAGGTGGCGTGCTTCTTGTCCCAGCATTCACCGATGTTCGGACATCCGGCCTCCTCGCACACCGTTACCAGCTTGTGCGACTTCACGATCTCGCGTGTCTCGGCGTAACCCTTCGAAACCGGCGCCTTGACGCGGATCCAGTCCGGCTTGCGCAGCACTTCCTGGTCCGGCCTGTGCGCCTTTTCGGGATGCCGCGGGCGCGGCGCATTGGCGATCGTGTCGAGAACAGTGACCATTTCAAACCCTTCGCGGCCGCCCGCGTCGCGGCCGCCTGTCTGCGTCATCTAGGACTTTTCGGAATAAAGAAAAAGGCCACGCCGGCGCATGCCGCCACGGCCATTTTCGCATAACGGACTTCGCTGGGGCTCAGCGCCGTACCAGCCGGCCGACAAAGATCAGCAGGCAGGCGCCGATGAAACCGGTGATGAGATAGGCGAACCAGCCGGCGCCGAAGGACTGGATGTTGAGAGCCTGTAAGATCGCATTCAGAACGATCGCGCCGACGATACCCAAAATGATGTTCATGAAGATGCCGGTGTTGCTCTTCATGACCATTTCGGCGAGCCATCCGGCCAAGCCTCCGATGATGATGGCTGCTATCCAGCCCACGCCATTCACGTCCATATGCCAATTCCTCCTTGATCAGGTGAAAATGCATCCGGATACGAACTGCTTTGCCCTCAGAATCCTCCGGCTGCCGCGTCTGAGTCTCGCGCGAGCAGTCTATCATGCGTTCAATGCGCGGCCATAGGCGTCGAGCACGCTTTCCTTCATCATCTCCGACAGGGTCGGATGCGGGAAGATCGTGTGCATCAGCTCTTCCTCGGTGGTCTCCAGGTTCATCGCCACGACGAAACCCTGGATGAGTTCGGTCACCTCGGCGCCGATCATATGCGCGCCCAGCAGCTGCCCGGTCTTCTTGTCGAAGATGGTCTTGATGAAGCCCTGGTCCTCGCCGAGCGCGATGGCTTTGCCGTTGGCGCCGAACTGGAAGCGACCGACGCGGATGTCCTTGCCCTCGGCCTTGGCCTTGGCTTCGGTCAGGCCGACCGAGGCGACCTGCGGGCTGCAATAGGTGCAGCCCGGGATCTTCAGCTTGTCGATGGCGTGCACGCCCGGGATATTGGCGATCTTCTCGACGCAGATCACGCCCTCGTGCTCGGCCTTGTGGGCGAGCATCGGCGGCCCGGCCACATCGCCGATGGCGTAGATGCCGGGCACGTTCGTCCTGCCGTAGCCGTCGACCGCGACACAGCCGCGATCCGTCTTGACGCCGAGCGCCTCGAGGCCGAGGCCCTCGATATTGCCTTGTACGCCGACGGCCGAGATCATGCGGTCGGCGGTGATCTTCTCGACCTTGCCGTCCTTCATCTCGACATGCGCGGTGACCGAGTTGGCGCCCTTCTCGACCTTGGTCACCTTGGCCTCGAGCAGGATCTTCATGCCCTGCTTCTCGAACTGTTTCTGCGCGAATTTCGAGACCTCGGCATCCTCGACCGGCATCACCGCCGGCAAAAGCTCGACCACGGTCACATCGGCGCCCATGGTGCGGTAGAAGGAGGCGAACTCGATGCCGATGGCGCCCGAGCCCATCACCAGCAGCGACTTCGGCATCTCCTTCGGAACCATGGCCTCGAAATAGGTCCAGATCAGCTTGCCGTCCGGCTCGATGCCAGGCAGCGCGCGCGGCCGCGCGCCGGTTGCGAGGATGATGTGCTTGGCGGTGTAGGTGCCCTCGCCCTTGACGCCTTTCGGCACCGGCGGCTGCGGCTCCATCGGCTTCTTGGCGGTCTTGGCGACGACGACCTCGCCGGGCTTGGAAAGCTTCGCCTCACCCCAGATGACGTCGACCTTGTTCTTCTTCATCAGGAAGGCGACACCGCCATTCAGCCTGAGAGACACCTTTCGCGAGCGGTCGACGACGGCTGCGGTGTCGGGGCTGACCTTGCCGTCGAGCTTAAGGCCGTAATCCTTGAGGTGGTTCGAATAGTGCATGATCTCCGCCGAGCGCAGCAGCGCCTTGGTCGGGATGCAACCCCAGTTGAGGCAGATGCCGCCGAGATGCTCGCGCTCGACGATCGCCGTCTTGAAGCCGAGCTGGGCGGAACGCACAGCGGTGACATAGCCGCCGGGGCCTGAGCCGATGATAATGACGTCGTAGTTCTCAGCCACGGGTTTCTCCCTGATTTTTCTCGGGGTTAGAAGGAAAGCATCACACGCACGAGGGGCGCCAGCGCCTGACCGATCCGCCGCGTGTTTTCGGCATCGAGATGGACGCCGTCGAGCGGCGTGGTGACGGCGACGGAGCCGGCGTCGAAGAAGCCGCAGCCGGCCTCGTCGGCAAGCGAGGAATATTGCGGCGCCAGCCGCTTCGAGGCGTCATCGCCGCCGGCGAACATTTCCTTGAATTCGGCATTCTCGGTGCGCGTCACCGCGGGCGGCGCGACAATGAGGATCTGCGGAGCCGGCCAGTCGAACGGATAGTCGTGGCCGCGCACGATATCGATCAGGCGCTGCATGCCCTGCTTGGCGGCAACGGGATTGCCGTGGATCCACGGCTTCATGTCGTTGGCGCCCAACATGATGATGATCAGGTCGAGCGGCGCGTGCGTCGTAAGGATCGTCGGCAGCGTTCTCGCGCCGTTGCGGTCGGCACCGGCGAGGTGATCGTCAAAGGCGGTGGTGCGGCCGTTCAGCCCTTCGGCGATGACATCGATGCCGTCGCCCAGCGCCGTCTTGAGCACGCTCGGCCAGCGGTCCTCCAGCGCATGGCGCCCGAGGTTGGCAGCGTCGTAGCCCCAGGTCAGCGAGTCGCCGTAACAGAGAATAGTCTTCATGCGCTTGCCCCACCCCTGCCGAACCCCGCCGACGAGCGCTTGAGTTGCCAGCGCGGCCATTGCACGATGATCGCCGCTGCGCCCGGCAGGATCAGCCCGGCAACGATCGAAAGGTCATTTGCGGTCGCCCGGCTCTCGGCCGGCACCGAAAACGTCCAGCCCACCAGCGCCAGCAGCCCGAGACAGAAAAGCGCAAGCAGCAGCCACAGCATCCCATCGAGCGCCCGCACCGGCTTGCCTCGGAATTGAACGAGGAAGAAGGCGACCGTGACCACAACGACGATCATCACCGTGGCCGCGAAGACCAGAATGCATTCCTCTGTCGCGCCGGTGATGACCGCCAGCTCTTGAACGACAAGTACGCCGGCCAGACCGGAAAGAATGAAGGCGAAAAGGCTGGTGAAGAAATTCCGCACCGCCTTTTTCCCTTCCTTACACCAGCATGCCCATCGGGTTTTCGATCATGCGCTTGAAGGCGCCGAGCAGCTCCGCACCGAGCGCGCCGTCGACGGCGCGGTGATCGGTCGACAGCGTCACCGACATTATGGTCGCGATCTTGATCTCGCCTTTCTTCACGATGGCGCGCTCCTCGCCGGCGCCGACCGCAAGGATCGTGGCGTGCGGCGGGTTGATAACGGCGGCAAAATCCTTGACGCCGAACATGCCGAGATTGGACACGGCCGTGGTGCCGCCCTGGTACTCTTCGGGCTTCAGTTTGCGGCCGCGTGCGCGGCTTGCCAGATCCTTCATCTCGTTGGAGATGACGGACAGCGTCTTTTCGTCGGCATGGCGGATGATCGGCGTGATCAGGCCGCCGGGTATCGACACGGCGACGCCGACATCGGCGTGCTTGTGCTTGACCATGGCGTTTTCGGTCCAGGAGGCGTTGGCGTCCGGCACCGCCATCAGCGCCATCGCCATCGCCTTGATCACCATGTCGTTGACCGAGAGCTTGTAGGCCGGGACCTCGCCCTTCTCGGTTTTCCGCATTGGGGCCGCGGCGTTGAGCTGCGTGCGCAGCGCGAGCAGCGCATCGAGCTCGCAGTCGAGCGTCAGATAGAAATGCGGAATGGTGCTCTTGGCCTCGACCAGCCGGCGCGCAATGGTCTTGCGCATATTGTCGTGCGGAACGAGTTCGTAAGAGCCTTCCGCGAACAGCTTCAGCACCTGATCGTCTGACATCGGCTTCGGCGCGGGGGCAGGAGCGCCTGCGGGCGCACCGGCAGGAGCCTTGGCGGCAGGCGCAGCCTTGGCGCCGCCCGAGGCGATCGCCGCCTCGACATCGGCCTTCACCACGCGGCCATGCGGGCCGGAACCGGCCAGCGCTGAAACGTCGACGCCGGCATCCTTCGCGATGCGGCGGGCGAGCGGCGAGGCAAACACGCGCTCGCCTCCGGCGTGGCCGTTGGCGACCGGTGCAGGCTCGGCCTTCGCCGGCGCGGCCGCCGGCTTCGGCGCTTCCTTGGGCGCCTCGGCCTTCGCAGGGTCCGCTTTCGGAGCCTCCGCCTTGGGCGCCGCACCGCCATCGCTCTTTGCGGCAGCACCGGCGTCCTCGCCTTCGCCTGCCAGAATGGCGATCACCGCATTGACCTTGACGCCTTCGGTGCCTGCCGGAACGACCAGCTTAGCGACTGTGCCCTCATCGACCGCTTCGACTTCCATCGTCGCCTTGTCGGTCTCGATCTCCGCGATCACGTCACCGGGCGCAACATGATCGCCTTCCTTGACCAGCCACTTGGCGAGATTGCCCTCTTCCATGGTGGGCGAGAGAGCCGGCATGGTGATGTTGATTGGCATGTTGTCCTCCCGACCGGCTCAGCGATAGGTGACGGCTTTGACCGCCTCGACGACCTCGCCGACATTGGGCAACGCCAGCTTTTCGAGGTTCGCCGCGTAAGGCATCGGCACATCCTTGCCGGCGATGGTGATGACCGGCGCATCGAGGAAGTCGAAGGCGCGCTGCGAGACCTGGCTGGCGATGTGGTCGCCGACCGAGCTCTGCGGGAAGCCTTCCTCCACCACGACCAGCCGGTTGGTCTTCTTGACCGAGGCGATGATGGTATCGAAGTCGAGCGGACGGACGGTTCTCAAATCGATGATCTCGGCGTCAAGGCCCATGCCGCGCAGTTCGGCCTCGGCCTTGACCGCATAGGTCATGCCGATGCCGAAGGAGACGAGGGTGACGTCCCTGCCCTGCTTGTGCACACGCGCCTTGCCGATCGGCAGCACGAAATCGTCGAGCTTCGGCACGTCGAAGGACTGGCCGTAGAGAATCTCGTTCTCGAGGAAGATGACCGGGTTCGGATCGCGGATCGCGGCCTTGAGCAGGCCCTTGGCGTCGGCGGCCGTGTAAGGCATCACCACTTTCAGGCCGGGGATGTGGCTGTACCAGGCGGCGTAGCACTGCGAGTGCTGGGCGGCGACACGGGCCGCGGCGCCGTTCGGGCCGCGGAAGACGATCGGCGCGCCCATCTGGCCGCCGGACATATAGAGTGTCTTGGCGGCCGAATTGATGATCTGATCGATCGCCTGCATGGCGAAGTTGAAGGTCATGAACTCGACGATCGGCTTCAGGCCTGCCATCGCCGCGCCCACACCGACGCCGGCAAAGCCATGCTCGGTGATCGGGGTATCGACGACGCGGCGCGGCCCGAACTCCTGCAGCAGGCCTTGCGTGATCTTGTAGGCGCCCTGGTATTCGGCAACTTCCTCGCCCATGACGAAGACATCGCCGTCGCGGCGCATTTCCTCGGCCATCGCGTCACGCAGCGCCTCGCGCACCGTGGTCGAGACCATTTCGGTGCCGGCAGGGATGTCCGGATCGGCCGCGACTTCCGCCTTCGGCGCGGCGGCGACAGGCGCAGCCGCCTCGCTTTTGGCCGCGGCGGGCGCCGGTGCCGGCGCGGCCGCTTCAGCCTTGGGCTCTTCTTCGCCGATGCCTTCGCCGGCCTTGTCGACGTCTTCGCCGTCGACCGCAAGCACGGCGATCAACGCGTTGACCTTGACGCCTTCGGTGCCGGCCGGAACCACGATCTTGGCGAGCGTGCCTTCATCGACGGCTTCGACCTCCATCGTCGCCTTGTCGGTCTCGATCTCGGCGATGACGTCGCCGGCGACGACCTTGTCGCCTTCGTTCTTCAACCACTTGGAAAGATTGCCCTCTTCCATCGTCGGCGAGAGAGCGGGCATGAGAATTTCGATCGGCATGTCCGTGCCCTCCTTAGAGTACGATGTCGGTCCAGAGCTCGGACGGATCCGGCTCGGCGTCGTGCTGGGCAAATTCGGCGGCGTCGGCGACGATGTCGCGGACCTCCTTGTCGATGGCCTTGAGATCGTCTTCGCTCGCCCACCTCTTATCGATCAGGCGCGCCTTGACCTGTTCGATTGGGTCGTGCTCCGAGCGCATCTTCTGCACTTCTTCCTTGGAGCGATACTTCGCCGGGTCGGACATCGAATGCCCGCGATAGCGATAGGTCTGCATCTCGAGGATCAGCGGGCCGTTGCCGGCGCGGCACCATTCGGCGGCGACGTCGCCGGCTGTCTTGACCGCGCGAACGTCCATGCCGTCGACCTGCATGCCGGGAATCTTGAAGGAAGCGCCGCGGTTGGAGAAGTCGGTCTCGGCGGATGAGCGCGACACCGATGTGCCCATGGCGTAGCGATTGTTCTCGATGATGTAGATTACCGGCAGCTTCCACAGCGAGGCCATGTTGAAGCTTTCATAGACCTGGCCCTGGTTGGCGGCGCCGTCGCCGAAATAGGTCAGCGAGACATTCTTGTTGTCGCGGTAGCGGTTGGCGAAGGCCAGGCCTGTGCCCAGCGACACCTGCGCGCCCACGATGCCGTGGCCGCCATAGAAATGCTTCTCCTTGGAGAACATGTGCATGGAGCCGCCCTTGCCTTTCGACAGGCCGCCACGGCGCCCGGTGAGCTCGGCCATGACGCCGCGCGGCGACAGATCCATCGCCAGCATGTGGCCATGGTCGCGATAGGCGGTGATCATCTGGTCGCCCTCGATCAGCGCCATCTTCATGCCGGTAACGACGGCCTCCTGGCCGATATAGAGGTGGCAGAAGCCGCCGATAAAGCCCATGCCGTAAAGCTGGCCCGCCTTCTCCTCGAAGCGGCGAATGAGCAGCATGTGCCGGTAGGCGGAGAGCTCTTCTTCTTTGGTGAAGTCGGCTGGCTTGGGGGTGGAAAGGGCCGACGATTTGCCCTCGGATCTGGATTTGGACTTGGCAGGCGCTTTTCTGGCGGCGGTGGCCATACATCACTCCCTGTTGGCGTCTCTTCGCGGACATTCAAGGGAGAGCGACCCGTCTCCCCACCGATTTGAGCGAGGCTAACACGCAAGAGTGCAATGCGCCATGCTGAAAAATGCATGGCTGACATGCATCCTAAGCGATTAGAATCATTGCAAATAAGTTTGATTAACCGAAATTCGGTTATTTTGCCGAAGCCGGCAGCATGATGGTGATTTCGTCTGGATGGGACAGATTGAGCGCCTTTCGGGCCTGCTCGTCAAGCATGTCCTTTTCCAGCGTGCCTTCATGCATGAGCTGGACACGACGTTCGAAGTCGATCCGGCGCGCCTTGACCGCGTCGAGCTGAGTCTGGAGTTCGGCCGCCTGGGCCTGCAGCCGATATTTGGAGTAGATGCCAAACTCACCGTGATAGGCATGGAAGCCGAAATAGGCGAGAAACAGCACGCAGAGCGACGGAACGATCAGCTTGCCGGTGTTTCTCTGCTTGTGCTGACGTGTCCACATGACCCGACCCCTTTCGGCCGCGAGCGCAAGCGGCTGTTCGAGTCTTTTTTCGCCCGATTGTGCTTAATGGACGGTTACGGTTGGCTGGACTGAGACTTACCGAAACAAAAAGAGGCGGGGAAAACCCCCTCTCCGCCTCTTTCAACAACC